>NZ_PNCW01000270.1:0-361 GCF_005886985.1 Pseudoalteromonas sp. S3178
AGATATTTTATTAACGGTATTTGCTGGGCTGATAACCAGTGCAGTTTCTTTAGCTAAAGTTATTACATACTTATTGGCTAACCATCAATTACTTGTTTGGTCGTTCTTTTTTGGCTTGATTCTGGCCTCATTTATCTATATTGCGAAACAAATAGAACAATGGCGATTAAGTACCATTATCAGCTGCTTCATAGGCGTTGTGATCGCGTATGTGATCACGTCATTAGCACCCGCTGAGGCTGAGCCTCATACTTGGTTATATTTTGTATCGGGTGCTATCGCCGTTTGTGCGATGATCCTTCCAGGGATCTCTGGGAGCTTTATTTTACTATTATTGGGTATGTATAGTCATGTTTTAACA
>NZ_PNCW01000271.1:0-245 GCF_005886985.1 Pseudoalteromonas sp. S3178
ACCCAAGTGATTTCGTCTACCTCAAACGTGATCCCCTCAAACGCTTCTGTCAGTGCTGTTTTCGCCTTGAAGTATTCAGTGTGAGGTGCGAAAACAGAAACTTGGCCGTCTTCAACTTCTACGTCAGTAACATCAACATCAGCCATCATTAGCGCTTCCAAAACTGACTCGTCGTCATCACCTGCAAATCCTAAGATTGCAAAGTGGTCAAACATATGCGCCACACAACCTGGGTTACCTAAGTT
>NZ_PNCW01000272.1:0-332 GCF_005886985.1 Pseudoalteromonas sp. S3178
TGATGACTTTATTCATAAGCCGTTTGATAAAGTCATTTTATCAGCCAAAATCAAAGCGCATGCGAGGACTCGTAGGCTCAGCCAACAAAGCAACGAACAACGCCGACAACTAGAATATCACTATAATCAGATAGAGCGAGAGCACGAGATTGTTGAGCACATCTTTAGTAATGCGCTTGCACAACAATCTGAATATCCTGAGATTTGTGAATACCACTTGTCCCCCGCGTCAATGTTTAATGGCGATATGTTTTTAATGGCCAAGAGCCCAATGGGTGGCTTTTATTGTTTGCTGGGTGATTTTACTGGCCATGGTTTAGCAGCTGCAGTCG
>NZ_PNCW01000273.1:0-397 GCF_005886985.1 Pseudoalteromonas sp. S3178
ATCAGCTTCGTTTGCGATTGCGCCTACGATGTTTTTAACTTGAACACCATGGTCACGGCCTACTTCGATACGGTATGTATCCATAGGGCCTTGACTGCTGTTACGTGGGCCACGTTCGCGCTCAGGACGCTCACGACGTTCACCATTACGCTCACGACCACGACCTTGACGGTCATTACGCTCACCACGACGGTTGTTGTCACGACGGTCATCGCGATCACGACGTTCACGCTGTTGAATCTTAATATCTTCAACTTTAAGTGGCGTTTGCTGTTGTGCTAAACATAGCATAGCACCCGCTAACTGTTCTTGAGAGAGCTCAAGCTTTTCAGCAAGACCTGCCGCCACTTCGTTAAAGAAGTTAATGTCTTTGTGTTCAAGGGCATTAGTGAGCTTC
>NZ_PNCW01000274.1:0-289 GCF_005886985.1 Pseudoalteromonas sp. S3178
GATTATTATCAGATGGCATAAGCTGTTTAAAGGCACCATACTGTCTCATAAGTTCCTTCAAGGTGAGCGGCTAGACTCAGCGCAGCAAACCTTTTTAAATAAAGACATTGAACAATTTAGAGAACGTTTAGCGAGTATCAGTTGGTTTATGCGGGTACTGAATGAAAGCATTGCCCGCAAGGCGAATAAAGAAGATAACTGTACAGGCCGATTCTGGGAAGGACGCTTTAAATCACAAGCCTTACTCGATGAAGCGGCACTGGCAGCCTGTATGGCGTATGTTGATTTA
>NZ_PNCW01000275.1:0-362 GCF_005886985.1 Pseudoalteromonas sp. S3178
CACCACGCAAGAAAATCAAGCCGATTTTGAACAAGCGCTTGGCGTGATTGTGCAGCGCAGCGATGGCCTGATGTCATTTGTTAATCGCTATGCAAGCGTTGCAAAACAGCATCAGCTTCATATAGAAGCGATATCAATAAATGACTTACTAACGCCGCTCGTAGGGCTCTTCGACAATCGCGTGAGATTAACCATTGAACAGGACTTTACGCTGCAAATTGATCAAAGCTTACTTGAGCAAGCACTTGTAAACCTGATTAAAAATGCCTTGGAAGCTGGAGGTGAGAGCTGCGCTGTTTGCGTCAACGCATATCACAATCATAAATTTGCAGGTATTGAAGTACTCGATGAAGGGCATGGCA
>NZ_PNCW01000276.1:0-210 GCF_005886985.1 Pseudoalteromonas sp. S3178
ACGCCGATCATTTTTAGAGCAACACCGCAGTGGTTTGTGAGTATGGATCAGGCTAACTTACGTCAAGACTCTTTAAATGAAATCGCCAAGACGCAATGGCTACCTGAGTGGGGCGAAAACCGTATTGCAAACATGGTTGAAGGACGTCCTGACTGGTGTATCTCTCGTCAACGTACTTGGGGAGTGCCAATCGCACTATTTGTAGATAAA
>NZ_PNCW01000277.1:0-362 GCF_005886985.1 Pseudoalteromonas sp. S3178
ATTTGTTTCAATTATGGAAGGTTGCTCTAAGTACTGTACTTTCTGTGTTGTACCGTACACGCGTGGCGAAGAAGTAAGCCGTCCTTTAGATGATGTGATCCTTGAAGTTGCTCAGCTTGCGGAGCAAGGTGTACGTGAAGTGAACTTACTCGGTCAAAACGTAAATGCTTACCGTGGTGAAATGCACGATGGTGAAATTTGTTACTTCTCTGATTTAATTCGCTACGTTGCAGCAATTGACGGTATTGACCGTATTCGTTATACAACATCTCACCCGGTTGAATTTACACCAGATATCATTGAAGCCTATGCAGATGTGCCAGAGCTTGTTGACCATTTACACCTACCGGTACAAAGTGGTT
>NZ_PNCW01000278.1:0-356 GCF_005886985.1 Pseudoalteromonas sp. S3178
CCATATGCACCTCTCATTAAAGTGGGGAGTGTTCATACTTGAAAGTAATGTATCAGAAAGAAACTCCCCAGTATACCCACCGATTGCTGGTGGGTATTACTGGAGATTATTGGATTTTACTGGACGTAATTTTAGGTTATTTTGTTGATTTGAAACAGCTTAATGGTATTCGTTAAACGTTATTGGATATTATTCTATATTCTGGATCTGTTCGCGCATTTGCTCAATTAACACTTTAAGTTCAACTGCTGCATTGGTGATGCCGCTGTTGATTGACTTTGAGGCTAGGGTGTTAGATTCGCGGTTGAATTCTTGCATCATAAAGTCTAAACGACGGCCACAAGCGCCTCCTTTTT
>NZ_PNCW01000279.1:0-338 GCF_005886985.1 Pseudoalteromonas sp. S3178
CATTACTTAGGCACTTCAAAGTAGGGGTTCTGTAGTGAGATTTTTCTCGCATTATCCATAGGTAACGCATTAAGCTTGGCCAAGAAATAACGCTCAAATAACACATCAAACTCACCGTTTTGCTGCATCAGTGCTAACCCTTTTTTAAGTGCAGTCGCGACCTCAGGTTTTTCCTTACTCACGAAGAAATAAAAAGCACTTGGGTACTGCAA
The DNA here is from genome assembly GCF_005886985.1 of Pseudoalteromonas sp. S3178. Lineage (NCBI taxonomy): Bacteria > Pseudomonadati > Pseudomonadota > Gammaproteobacteria > Alteromonadales > Pseudoalteromonadaceae > Pseudoalteromonas > Pseudoalteromonas sp. S3178. The sequence continues at coordinate 213 of NZ_PNCW01000279.1, forward strand.
ATATAAATTAGGTAAAATCACTAAGTCGTCATTGTGTTGTTCGGCAAGCTCTGAGGCAACTTCAATAAAAGAACGTGGGAAATAATCTATTTTGCCTCTGGCAGATCGGGAAGAGCACACGTCTGA
>NZ_PNCW01000028.1:0-23862 GCF_005886985.1 Pseudoalteromonas sp. S3178
TGACACCATAGTCACTTGTTATAAGGCATTTGCTAGCTCACGGATTCTTAAAGTTGTAGGAAACATATTGTCATGCTCTGTTTCACCAACGCAACTCCAATACTCAATTGTAGAACCATGAATTTGTGCATCTTTGATTAGAAAATTAGAAATCTCCGTCCAGAGCTCCGTATCATCTTTCTCAGATTCCACGAGGTCATCAAAGGATGCCATTATAAGCTGCATCACTGCCATTTTTTGAGGATCTGACAAATTTCCGGATCCATAGCACACTATAAATTCTTCTACTCGGTTCTCGTCGGCAAACTCAAATTCCCAGTCCTGCTCGTCGCCAATTGCATTAAAACCGAATAAAGCACTTAACTCCGCGACTTCATTTTTGTTAGGCCATAGAACCCTCATGCTCACGCCTTATAACAGCTTATTGAACACCACTTTGGGGGTTTATAACATCCCAAAACGGCGCATATTACATCGCTCAATAATTCCACTAAATAACTGCAATGTAAACAAGCAATTAGTCATGCAGTGAAAAAGCCTTTGTTACTTTGCACCAAAACGACTTTTAATAATGTTATTGGACAAAGTCAAAATAGCTGTTTATGTGAACAGTTCATTCTAAAGGTAAATTTTGGCTTTGGGCATTTAGCACGTATGAGTTATAGCATTGGCTAGATAAGCGAGCCTTAACATATTGATGATACAAGCCCGCTGAGGTATTTATGATAAAACGAATGGGTTAGTGAATTACTTAACATCAAAGTTCACGTGGTCAAAGTAAGGATTACTCTCTCGCGCTTTAAGAACGCTGATTGTAGTGAGAACAATAAGCTTTAGCTCGCCACTTACATTAATGGCAATGCACTCTTGTTTGAGTGCATTGCGTTTTGTATCAGTTGCTACGCCACATACACCATCGCCATTTTTTAAAATAAGCTCAATGCTTAAATGGTGCATACAGGCAATTTCGATGTAATCGTATTGGTGGCAACTGATCATAAAGTTCTCTTTAGATTATTTAGCTGGTTTAAATAGCATTAAAGTGGCAATAACAACTAAGTTGCCTACATACCATAAATCTTTAATTACAAATTGCCCTAAACGTTCTAATAACGTGCTTGAGCTAAACGCGCCGTTTGCGGTAATTAAAAATGTTTGGGTCATTAAAAATACGCTTAAACACGCTAAACCACTAACAATAATAAGCTTTTTATTGTTAAGTAAAATACCCGCGCCAAGTAACACTGCAAATAATACATCAAACCCACCAATTACGTTTGATGCGCCTTGTACACTAAATACCGTGTATAACCACGACATAAACGGTGAGGTTTCTACTAGGCTTACAATGGCTTTGGCTTCAAACTCATAAAATTTCATGCCGCCAATCCACAGTAAAACCATAGCAACCGGTATAAAGTTTAAAAGTACGTGTTGTTTGTCTGTTAGCTTATTTTTATAAAACAAAAATAAATACAAAGGGATGACTGCAAAGTATTTAATAATGCCTTGCCCACTGCCAATAATTGGAAACCCGCCTAACTGTGCCATCCAACGGTTACTGGCAAATATTGTTAGTAAAGGCACTATGCTAACAACTAATGCAAGCACGAGTGCCGGTTTAGGCTTTATTAATTTTAAATGCGCAGCTAAGGTGGTGGCTGCCAGCGCAATCATTGCGGTGCCTGTGAGTAAACCTAATGTGTTTACACTAAGTAAGGTATCAAGTTTATAAAAACTAAAGGTAGCTATAAGTGTATTTGGGTTTGCACCTAAAGCAAACGATACGCCAAGTAATGCAAAGCTGAGTGTAAGTAAAAAGGTGAGTGCGTTATTTGTGTGTGTTAAGTTCATTATGTGCCCATTAAATCTGTAATGGCTAACAAAGACCTTATTAGCCAATAAAACAATTCAAGACTGATCTAAAAAAGAGGTATGAGTTAAGCCCAAGGTAAGCTCTTACCGAATAATTTAGTGATTCTTTTTAGTATGGTTTATCATTTTTTAATTAATTAGTTTTAAATCATTACTCGTATGATACACATCATCTTTTTTAATTATTAAATGAAGTAGAATAACGTCATATTTTTAATATACATAATGTATGCATTTATAAAAATTAGGGATATTTTTAATGAAAGGTAGTGATATTAAAGTGAGCTCTGGCGTGGTTTCCATTGCCGTTATTTTAATACTTTGGTTTGCAGTACCGGCTCCGCAAGGCGTTACTGAAAACGCATGGCATTTATTGGCTTTATTTGTAGGCACCGTGGTTGCTATTATCGGAAAAGCGATGCCAATTGGCGCGATAGCAATTTTAGCTATTACCGCTGTTGCATTAACGGGAGTGACTAATAGTAGCCCTTCGGGCGCTATAAAGGATGCTTTGAGTGGCTTTTCTAACTCACTGATTTGGTTAATTGGTATTGCTATTATAATTTCTCGGGGATTAGCTAAAACCGGCTTAGGTAACCGTATTGGCTATAACTTTATTTCATTGTTTGGCAAAAGAACAATGGGAATAGGATATGCACTTGCTCTTTCTGAATTGGTTATTGCCCCTGTAACTCCAAGTAACACCGCGCGCGGCGGCGCTATTATCCACCCTATTATGAAGTCTATCGCAACAAGCTTTGGTTCATCGCCAGAGCAAGGTACATCTCGTCAAATAGGCCACTACCTTGCACTTGTGAGTTATCACATAAATCCAATTACCTCTGCTATGTTTATTACGGCGACTGCGCCAAACCCACTGATTGTAAAACTGATTGCAGACGCCACAGGCGCTAATATTAGTATTACATGGGGTACGTGGGCGCTTGCTGCACTTTTACCGGGCTTGCTCTGTATTGCTCTGGTGCCTTTGGTTGTATATGCAATTTACCCTCCTGAAGTTAAAAGTACGCCCGATGCAAAAACCTTCGCAGAATCTAAACTATCTGAAATGGGGCCTATGAGTTACGGCGAAAAAGTAATGGTGGGTGTGTTTGCCATGCTACTTACTTTATGGGCCGGTGTACCCGCTATGATTTTAGGTGCTGATTATGCGGTAAACACAACCGCAGTGGCCTTTTTAGGACTCTCGGTTTTATTAATTACCGGAGTATTAAGTTGGGACGATGTGCTTAAAGAAAAGTCTGCTTGGGATACGGTAGTGTGGTTTTCAGCGCTAGTAATGATGGCAACATTTTTAAATAAATTAGGTTTAGTTACATGGTTTTCAGGCCTAGTTGAGAGCAATATTGCACTGCTGGGTTTTGATTGGATTATATCGGCTGTAATACTGGTTGCTGTATATTTTTACGCTCATTACTTTTTTGCCAGTACAACTGCACACATTACCGCTATGTTTGCTGCTTTTTACGCTGCAGGTATAGCACTTGGCGCGCCACCATTGTTTCTTGGTTTACTTTTAGCAGGCGCTTCATCACTTATGATGTCGTTAACACATTACGCTACAGGCACCTCACCCATTGTATTTGGATCGGGTTATGTGTCTTTAAAAGACTGGTGGGTAATGGGGCTTATTATGAGCATTATTAACTTAAGTGTATGGGGTATTGTTGGCGGCTTGTGGTGGAAAGCCCTTGGTTATTGGTAATAGTATTTTTGCTTTACCAGCATATTTAATACCAAATGCTTAAATACGAACTTGCAGCCCTATTAATCAATTTAGGGCTGCTATAAAAGGAGTTTAATTAGGCTTAACTTTATTGAAGCAGCATATAAAAAGAACAAATAAACAACCTAATTACTCATATCTAATACAGTTAAATAATGAGTTAATAGTGACTTAAAAAACGTTTTAGCATCACTTAAGGTAGTAAATACTAATACCTTATAAACCCAGCCTATTAAAAGCATTGGTTTTAATGCCTAATCACTTTGATTTTTGAAATCTTTTTTTCTAAAAATAGTTAAGTGCCAACCCCAATGTAGCGAGCCTAATCTTAAAAATACAGTGGTAAAAAGTGAGCCTAAAATACACCAAATATAATCGACTTCTATGGTAAATAGCGCAGCATAAACTAAGCCACCAGCTAAACACGCTGAAGCATAGGGCTCGTTTCGCATAACTGAGGGTACTTCGCGACAAATTACGTCTCGTATTAGGCCGCCAAAAATCCCTGTGGTGATCCCCATTGTTATCGCTATTACCATGCCTGTGCCGCTTATTAAGGCTTTTTCTATCCCCATAATATTAAATAACGCCATACCTATGGCATCGACTAATAAAAAATAATAGTTATTTACATGAGGTAAGTAACGCACAAAAAATATGGTGGCAATAATAGCGGCGTATGTTGAGTATAAATACTCAGGCGTGGCTATCCAAAATATAGGTTTATCTAAAAGTATGTCTCTTAGCGTGCCGCCACCTAAAGCAGTTACAGTTGCCACCACAACTACGCCAAAGCCACTTATGTTTTTATCGTAGCCGAGCAATGCACCTGCTACAGAAAAAAATGCAACACCGAGTAATCCTAGTACCATAAAATATTCAGCTGTCATGGTAATTCCTTTTAAAAAGTATGAGCAATTAGTCCAACTTACATGCCAAAAATAAAAATGACGCATAAAAACAATAAAATCATTAGATTACGACTTTAAAATAGTATATCAGTAAAAAACTTATCGTACTTTATAAGGTAATAAACGAAATTATTATATGTAAGTGTAGTTTTTACACATTTGTTAGAACGATGTTTTATCCGATTTAAACGCACAATGGTACGCTCACTAAACACCATACTATTTACTTATTGTTTAAAGTTTATTGGTACTTTAAGATTGCGACCAATTTAACTAATATAGGTACTAACAATAATGGGAAACCTTATTAAATGTTTTTTATTGCTATTTATCACGATGACAAGTGTGCCTGCTTGTGGAAATCAATTAGCAAAAGAAACAACTAATGATGACCAATACAACAATCATAATGCTAGCTGGTTAGCCGGTTCTTGGGGCGTAACTCAAAGAATTGATGGTGGTTATAAACTAGATAAAACAGTTAATACATCTGATTGGGTTTCAGGGGCAAAAGAAATAGTTAAAAATTTACCATCGGCGAGTCATGTTATTACATCATTTACGCACCCTGCCCATGCCTATCTTTTTACTCTGCGAGATAACAACAATCTTGATGTAGCGGCTATTCATCCAGATATGGTGCCTTCTATTGAAAACGAACATATTATTTTTGACGTGGTTAAAGAATATCGTCGCGCTGGTAAAAAAGTCATTTTATACTTAAATGCTGCAGGACCTTCAATGATAACCAACACGGATCCTGATAACGAAAGAGCGATTAAAAAGGCGTGGGAAGGCTATTATAATTCGCAATGGAATGGCGACGAGGGCGCAGCTTGGCGTGATTTAATATTAGGCTATGCCCAGCGATTTGATGGTTTGGTTGATGGTTACTGGTTAGATAATGTAAACAAGTTACCTGGTAAGGTATCTGATTTTGTTGCCATGCTTCGCAGCGTTGACTCAACTCTTGCTATTTCAGTAAGCAAAACTAAAGCGTACTCTAAAGACGACAAGAACAATTTTATTTATGTGGACAGCGACGGTATTAATGACGAAGACGAAAGAGATTATAAAATAATAAAATACAAAGCAACCAATGAATTTGAAGACTTTACCGGTGGTCATATCACACCATTAAAACGTGGAGCTCCGCCTAACTCTTGGGCCTATGAAGAATATACAATTCCTGATATGGTCAGCGCACCTTGGGACAGTTTTGATGGTAAAAATGACGTACTAAAACATGCGTGGTTCCCTATAAGATCAAGGTGGACTTCACCGAGGACTGACCTTGTATTTGAAGTAGAGCAAGCATATCGTTTTACTCGAAAAATTACTGATGCGGGTGCAGGTATAACATGGTCTACAACCCAAAAAAATGGGTATATGAGTGCCGATGAAATGCAAATAATGCTCGAAATACAAAGAAGAATAGAGAACGATGAAGAATACATGGCTTACGAAAGGCCCAATGGCGCCTACTTACTTAAACAAAAGTAAATAACATTAGCCCTAACGAGCAATGATCTTTATATTCAAAAGTTAAATCTTCAGCGGTATGTTTGGTATTTAGACAGTGCTGTGTGGTTATTCCCCATAAATGGGCAATAAGGTAGCATAAAGACCAAACATGCGCTCCCCTTTGGGTTCTTTCTAGGGGCTATTTACTCTTTGCTGCCTACATAGATGTTGGTAAAGGGCGTGAGCACGACGCGCAAGCTTTGCTCGGTTTTCGCTTATTCTTACATGGATGTAAGTCATTAGGGTCACGCAGGAGCAGTTACCGAGCCCACTCGATTACAAATCTCGCGCCGGGATTAAATAGCTCCTAGTCTAAGGTTAAAGTTTTTTACGCCACAAGCGGCGTGATATTTAACCCGAGGAGAGGAGATTAAATTAGCCCTACTTATCCACTCACAATAGCAAGGCAGCCTACAAAAATTGACTCAAAGATTAATAGGCTTAGACCTGCCCAACTTACAGAGTGTATATATGTAAAAATAAGTGTAAGAATATAGTGTGGTAAAGAGTAGATATCGTTGAACCAGGATTAAAAACTAAACAGAATTAAGCCTAAAAATAAACCAGCTACCCCATAAAGGTAGAGTATGTCTAAATTTTTGCGTGTAATCACTTTTAATACCCTTTAACTTTTTAGCTGCGCCGCTTTTTTAAGTGACCACCAGCCAATTATTAAGCTCATTAATATACGTACAGGGAAATAAATTACAGCAGGAATGCCAAATAACCAATTGGCAAAGCCTTGTGGCATTACATAAAATGCGACCTGCTTCACCCAATATATAAACTCAACATACTGCGCTAAAAAGTCATTAAGCGATAAGCTCAAAAGTGCTAAATTATTACTGATTAAAACCCATAGTGCATACAAGCCAAGCAAACCATCGCCCACACTTCCAATATAAGATGAGTAACCAATAAATAATAAAAAGCCGCGCATGGTAAGTCCCTGTTAGCTGAATTGTAATTTAAATAATAACTAGCTTAGTTAATTGCAGCCTTTGTTGGTTTTAACTAGGTGAACGTCATGAACACTTGCGTGTGCCCCATAGTAAAACATGTAGTAAGTAACTATTTCCTTGCAATTTAAACGCTCATTTGGACTTATATAGAGCGTTTTAAAATTAAAAACATTGCTCTACTGTACTGCATCTTTATTTTTAGGGTTTACTAAATTCATTACCGCAAGGTAAATCCAACCACCAATAAAAGTAAATCCTAATACAAACGTAACAAGTGCGCTAACAAGCTTTGAACGGTTTTGTTTAGTAGCTAAACGTAATGAAAGTAAGGCAGGTATTAAAGATGAAAAAATTAAAATAATGTAGACAAAATTAGCACTGATATTCATTAAAAATCCTTTATGTTAATTAGGGTATGGTTATCTTTTAAGGTAAAACTAACAATACCAAAAATATTTAAACCACATCTAAAGCTATCATAAAAATCGCTTTTATAGGTACATTTAATGATACAAAAAAGGCTGCATTAAATAGCAGCCTTTGTTTTTGTATTCAGAAGCGCTTAAAATTTAAAAGTGCCATTTAACCATTAAATTTGGGTTGTGCTCTGTTTCGCCATCTACACCAAACTTATTTTTCCAAAATACGTATTCAATACCTACATCAAGGCGGCCTGTGTCTAGGCCAAGCATTGGGGCAATGTTGTACTTAAGTTGTGAGGTAAAGTTAAAACCGCCTTCACTTTTACCAAACATAGTGTCGGTGCTATCAACAATATCTAAAAAGCCATCGTACCTAAAGTTGCCGTTGTTATAGCCCCACGTTACAGTTATTTGGTTGTTATCTTCACGCTCTATACCTATATCGTCTTGAAAACGGCGGTAATAAGCCACGTTAAAGTATTGAAAACCAGGTACGTCTAACGATACGCCACCACCTAATAAATAGTTATTTTGATCGGTATCGCCTGAGCCATATTCTGTTTGTAGCCCTAAAAACACCTCTTTAACAAAGCCGTCTTGTGGTTTATACAGCGTTGGATTTATATTTAGCTCTCCGTATACTTCATCAGGGTTACTTAACCTATCCATAAAGAAGAACGTGCTTCCCCAAGTATGCCCCGATGCGTGCTCAATGGTTACTACGCTTCTGTCGTCCTCCTCGCCAGAAAACGGTTCTAGGTAATCTGCACCGGTCATGGCGGTAATACTAAAATCTGACCAAAGCTCTCTTGCCGACACGCCCGTTGAACACAGTGATATTGCAGTTACTAACGCTAAACTTTTTATTGTTTTGATTTTCATTGTTGATCCCTTTTTTGTAATTTTATTAGTTTAGTTAAGATGATCTGTACTTGCTGAATAACTTTCAGGCAATATCAGCGTCATAACTATTGCTGTTAAACCCGATACCGTAACAGCACTTCCAAATATGGCGGTTACTAGCTTAGGCGCATTAATAAATAGCTCTGGTACAAAACTAACCCCTAGTCCCATGCCTAAGCTCACCGCAATAATAAGTAAGCTACGGCGATTGATTTTCTCGCTGGCGAGTATTTTTACCCCTGCGGCTGCCACAGTGCCAAACATTACAAGCGTTGCGCCGCCTAATACAGGTTTTGGTATGTTTTGCAGTACAGCACCAATAACCGGAAATAACCCTAAAACAATGAGTATTGCGCCAATCCATAGGCCAATGTATCTACTTGCTACACCGGTTAACTGAATTACGCCGTTATTTTGGCTAAAAGTAGTATTAGGAAAGGTATTAAACGCAGCTGCAATCATTGAGTTAACGCCATCACCTAAAATGCCTCCACGTATGCGTGCTAAATAACTTGCTCCTTTAACGGGTAATTTAGACACCGCACAATTAGCGGTTATATCGCCGGTCGATTCTATGGCTGTAATAAGGTATAAAAAGCCAAAAGCAATCATGGCGCCAAAATCAACATTAAAGCCATATTTGAATGGTATTGGCATGGCAATTAAATCAAACTCGCCCACCTCAAATTTGGCAATACCTAATAAAACCGCTAGCAGCCAACCTACTATCATGGCTACAACCACAGCAGTAAGCCTTACCCATTGGTTTTTACTGGCGTTAAGTAACACCACTAGTGCCACCACCGAAAAGCCCACAATTAAGTTACTTGGCGAGGCAAACTTTTCGGGCATATTAGTTAATAACCATTGGCCACCGCCTATGTCGGTCATGCCTACTTTAATGAGGTAAACGCCAATGGTGGTGATCACCACACCGGTGACTACAGGTTTAATTACCTTGCCGAGCTTCTCTATAAAAAAACTAATAAAAATCTCTACAAAGGCCGCTAAAAAACACACTGCAAAAATAGTTGCCAGTACCTCATCGTTATTGCCCCCAGTGGCTTTTACGGTAAATCCGGTTGCCAAAATGGTGCCTAAAAAAGCAAAACTGGTGCCTTGCACACATATAAGCCCTGAGCCAACAGGCCCTACTCGTCGCGCTTGTATAAACGTACCAACACCCGATACAAACAGCGCCATACTAATTAAATACGGGATTTCGCTACCAAGTCCCAATACCCCACCAATAATAAGCGTGGGCGTAATAATGCCAACAAAGCTTGCTAGCACATGTTGTAGTGCGGCAAAAAATGATTCAGTTAGCCCTGGTTTATCATCTACCGCGTATATTATGTCTTCTGAAATAGCTTCTTGGTTTGACATGGTCAATATCCTTTTAGCGCTTAAATTTGGGCAAGGTAAAACAACCTGCCCTTATTTTAATTTAACTACCTAAGCGCTTATTTAAGCTGCCCTTCAACGCCTTCTACGTAAAAGTCCATACCTAGTAAGGTTTTATCATCGATTGTTTGGCCCGCTTTAGTAACCAGCTCACCTTGCTGATTTTTTATTGGCCCAGCAAATGGATGAAACTCGCCATTAGCAATTTTTGCACTAAGAGTGTCAATTTCAGCGACTACATTGGCAGGAATATCTTTACTCAGTGGCGCTAAACGCGTCATACCCGCGTCTATACCTTTCCATACATCTTGCGATTGCCATTTATCGTCAAGCACTTGCTGTACACGCTGGGCATAAAACTCATCCCAATGGTGCACAGGCGCCGTAAGGTGCGCTTTTTTACCATAGCCGCTCATGTCTGAGTGGTAGCCAATGGCATATATTCCGGCGGCTTCTGCGGCTTGAAGTGGCGCAGGCGAGTCGGTATGTTGAGTAATAATATCAACACCTTGGTCGATTAAGCTGTCGGCAGCTTCGCGCTCTTTACCAGGGTCGAACCAGCTATTAACCCACACTACTTTTACTTGAGCATCAGGCTTTACTGAGCGCAGGCCTAAAGTAAATGCGTTAATACCGCGTATTACTTCTGGAATTGGAAATGCAGCAATATAGCCAATACTGTCAGACTTACTCATGTGCCCAGCAATAACACCGGTTAAGTAACGTCCTTCGTAAATACGGTCAAAGTAAGTGCCTACATTTTTAGCGCGTTTATAACCTGTTGCATGCTCAAACTTTACATTAGGAAAACGTTTAGCCACTTTAATGGTCGGGTTCATGTAGCCAAACGAGGTGGTAAATATTAAATCGTGCCCGCTTTTAGCTAATTGTGTAATAACTCGCTCTGCATCGGCGCCCTCAGGAACGCTTTCTACAAAGGTGGTTTCTATTTTTTCGCCAAATTTTTCTTCTAGGTAGTGGCGGCTTACATCGTGTGTGTAGGTCCAACCGGCTTCGCCAATGGGGCTTACATATACAAACCCTACTTTTACGCTGTCTTTTGCAAGTGCAGTAGCGCTTAACCCTAAGCTAAGTGCTACGCCAAGCGCTGTTATTAGTTTTTTCATTGTTATTCTCCGTGTTGTATTTTTAATATCCTGTTGAAGGCTTACTTTTACTCTTTATTTAAAATTTTAATGCCCTTTGTGCCACGGTTTCCCTAGCCACATGGGTTCGTACATTTTTAGTTTTTGTTTATTTTTACTTAGCATAATTAGTACAATAAGCGTTGCTCCATACGGCAGCATGGCCAGTAAATTAGAGTCAACCGCTAAGCCAAATGCCTGTGCCACTAAGTGCATAATGCTGGCAAAGCCAAATAAATAAGCGCCGAGCATTACCCGCTCAATTCGCCAGCTTGCAAAAACCACTAAAGCTAGCGCTATCCAGCCACGCCCCGATGTCATGTTTTGTGTCCAAAGCGGTGTGTAAGCAAGCGACAAGTACGCTCCTGCAATACCCGCTAATGCACCGCCAAACATCACCGCTAAATAACGAGTACGCATAACCGGTAAACCTAGGTTATTGCCTACACCTGGGTTTTCGCCAATAGCACGTACCGCAAGCCCTGCTCTGTGATGTTTAAAAAACAAATAAGCACCTAGCACTAACGCCCAACTTAAATACACAATGACATCTTGCGAAAATAGCGCCTTGCCCAGTACCGGAATATGCTCAAACCCTGCAATTGCTAGAGTAGGTAAAGCATTAATGGTTTTTCCTTCATAGTCGGCGCCTAAAAAAGCCGACAAACCCGTGCCAAAAATAGTTAGCGCCAATCCTGCAGCTACTTGGCTGGCATTTAAATTAAGTGCTACAAACGCAAATATTAACGACGCCATAACCCCCACAAGTGCAGCCACACTAAAGCCTAAAAATAGGTTGTCGCATTGGTACATGGTTATAAACCCTGCCACCGCACCGAGCAGCATCATGCCCTCTTGCCCAAGGTTTAGCGTGCCGCTTTTCTCGCATACCATTTCGCCTAGTGCCACCAGTAATAAAGGCGTGCCGGTACGAATGGTGGCGTATAAAATATTAGTAATAACCTCTAAATCCATTTTTATGACTCCTGTGCAATGGGGGTTAGCTGCGTTTTTTGTTGTTCAAATGGCAGCGATAATTTAATACGATAACCAATAAGTACATCGCACGAGAGTAAATAAAACAGCATCAAACCCTGAAAAATACCGGTAATCGCATTGGGCAAACCTATGTTTATCTGCGCCATTTCGCCGCCCATATAAATAAGCCCCATTAACAGCCCTGCTAAGGTAATACCCAGAGGATGCAAGCGCCCTAAAAAGGCTACAATAATCGCAGCGTAACCATATCCGGGAGATATTTGCGGCACTAATTGCCCAATAGGCCCAGCCACTTCGCCAGCACCTGCAAGCCCTGCTAATCCGCCACTAATCACTAATACACCTGCAATTAAAAGCGCGCGTTTATAGCCCGCCATCTTGGCAGCAGATGCATCAAGCCCGAGTACTTGAATTTGAAAACCCACAAAGGTTTTACTAATAAACACCCATGTTGCACACAGCGCTAATAGTGCAAAAGCCAGCCCTAAGTGAAGCCGAGTGCCGTCAAAAATCACCGGCAGTAAAGTGCTCTCGCCAAAGAGCGCGCTTTCAGGAAAGTTATAACCGTGAGGGTCTTTTAATGGCCCATGAACAGCCCACAGCAATACATTTACTGCTATGTAATTGAGCATAATGGTGACTAAAATTTCGTTGGTGTTTAAACGTAATTTCATAAATGCAGCAAGGCCTGCCCACAACATGCCACCGGTAATACCCGCAAGTAATGTAAGCGGTAATGCAAATGCACTTGTAGAATCAACAAAGTTAACAGCTACAGCACTGGCGCATACACCGCCAATAAGTAGCTGCCCTTCGGCGCCAATATTCCAAACCGAGGCCCTGTAGCACAGCGCTAATCCATAAGCACACAGCAAAATAGGTGTGGTCATCACTAATAACTCTGTAACGCCGTACCAATCAGCAATAGGCGCTACAAGTAACGTATATAAGGCATTAAGCGGATCGTGTCCTAGTAAGGCAAACACCACATAACCTGTTATTAATGTAAGTAATATGGCTAAAACAGGAGAGAGGTAGCTCCAACTTTTTGAGCGCTCTACGCGAGGTTCAAGCTTTATCATGCCGGCGCTCCTTGCGGTGTTATTTGTGCAGTATTATTTTTAATGTCGTGATTAAAATCGCCCGCCATCCATTGCCCTAATTGCACAAGCGGTACACAGTCGGTATCTAAAATAGGAGAAAGTTTGCCATCGCAAATTGCGCCAATTCGGTCACAAATTTTATAGAGCTCGTCTAAATCTTCTGAAATAACCAGCACCGCACAGCCTTCGTCGCGCAGCTTTAAAATAGCCTCGTGAATGGCTACTTGCGCGCCAATATCTACCCCCCATGTTGGGTGCGACATTACTAACAGTTGTGGGTTTTGCTCGACCTCTCGGCCAATAATAAATTTTTGTAAGTTACCACCAGAAAGGCTTAGTACATGCGTACGGTTACTTGGGGTTTTTACTTTGTATTTTTTAATAATTTTATCGGCGAGTTGGCTAATTTTTTGTTTTACTAAAAAGCCGTTTTTAACTAAACCACTATCAAAACTAGTAAGTAGTGCGTTTTGAGCTAAGTCCATATCGGGTACTGCGCCGCGCCCTAGCCTGTCCTCTGGTACACAGGCAAACCCGAGCCTGCGCCTTTTTAATGGGCATAAAGTATCAACTACGGTATTTTTAAATTTTATAGCGCTACTGTTTTCTTGTATTTCCTCACCCGAGAGCGCTTTTAATAGCTCTTCTTGCCCATTACCAGCTACGCCTGCAATACCCACTATTTCGCCTTGCTGTACGGCAAAGTTAATATTTTTTAGTGGCGTGTCGAATAACGCCTGCGCACTGGTTGATAAGTTATCGACTGTTAAAAAATCACCTGTGCCAGTCGCTCTGCGCGTTTGGTTACTTATTGGTGTGCTGTCGCCTACCATTAAGCGAGCTATTGATTCGCTGGTTTCGTTTTTAGGAATGCAATGCCCACTTACCTTGCCGGCGCGCAAAATAGTGGCGCTGTCGCACAGCGCAATAACTTCATGCAACTTATGGCTAATAAACAGCACCGAGCAGCCTTCTTTTTTAAGCGAATGCAGGGTTTTAAACAGTGCGTCTACTTCTTGCGGAGTGAGTACCGAGGTGGGTTCATCTAAAATAAGCAGTTGAATATCTAATAATAAACACCTGACTATTTCTACTCGTTGGCGCTCGCCCGTTGAAAGCGTAGACACCAACCTATGCGGGTCCAGCGGCATGCCGTACCTAGCCGATGTTTTACTAATTCTGCTGGCAAGTGTGCTGCTATGCCCTGCTAAATCGCCCAGCGCTAACGCGATATTTTGCGCAACTGTTAGGGTTTCAAATAACGAAAAATGCTGAAACACCATACCTATGCCTAATTCGCGGGCATCGGCGGGTTCTTTTATGTCCATTTTGCGGCCATTAAAAAACATGTCCCCTTGGTCAGGTTTAACTACACCGTAAAGCATTTTCATTAACGTGCTTTTACCTGCGCCGTTTTCACCAAGCAGGGCATGTACCTCACCATGTTTTATTTTTATTGTTACGCCGTCGTTGGCTATACATCCGGGGTAGTGCTTTGTCATTCCCTGCATAGTAAGGCGATATTTATTGTCCATTATTTAAACCTTTCTTTGTGCTTGTTGCTTAAATAAGCTAGCCTAGAAACCTAGCTGACCAAGCGGTCAACAATGGCATGGTATCTGCAATAAACTTACCAAGATGAAAAAGTTTTTTTCTTAGCAGTACCAAAACAACAAGAAAAAATATACGCCAAGCCTTTAAAGATCAGGGCTTTAAAAAAGTTAAGGGGGTCTGTGTGATTCAGTTTTTATTAAATGACACGCCAATAGAAGTACAAGAATGTTCGCCAAGTCTCACCATTTTGGACTGGCTGCGCACCAAAAAAGGGAAAGTGGGCACCAAAGAAGGGTGTGCTACAGGCGATTGCGGCGCGTGCACAATTTTAGTCGGCGAAGAAAAAACAAACTCAAACGGTAACCCAGTTTGGCACTATCAAACCATGAACAGCTGCCTGCTTTTATTAGGCAATGCTCACGCAAAACACATAGTAACCGTAGAGGCTGTAACAACGGGGCTTTACCCAACCCTTGATGACTTACACCCAGTACAACGCGCATTAGTAGAGTGCCATGGTTCGCAATGCGGTTTTTGTACCCCAGGTATAATAATGAGCATGTTGGCGCTTTATATTAATCACCCGAGTTACCCAGGTAAAAAGGCCGCTATTCATGCTTTAGGTGGTAACTTGTGCCGTTGTACTGGCTACAGCCCTATTTTACTAGCGGTAGAAAAAGCCTACAGCTATGAACGCAAAAATGAGCCTTACTCAGCCATGGCAGCTCAGTTTAAAGCCTCACTTAATACGCAACATGATGACGATGTTCCATATTTAAAAGATGGTCCCCGCAAATTCTACTCGCCACAAAATGCTAAGCAGCTTGTTGAACTAAAAGCGCTTTACCCCCATGCACACTTGGTTGCTGGTGGCACCGACTTTGCCATTGAGCTTAGCCAAAATATGCTATTGCCCGATGTAATAATATCCCTAAGCCAAGCTAAAGAGCTGTGCACATTAAGCGATAACAACGGCGAGCTACATATTGGTGCAGCACTCCCTTACAGCCAGTTTGTAGACGCTTTTTACAATTACTACCCTGAATCTAAAGAGCTGTTTGAACGCCTTGGCTCTAACCAAGTACGTAACAGTGGCACCTTAGGTGGCAGCATAGGAAATGCCTCTCCTATTGGCGATCCAGCCCCATTATTAATTGCACTTAATGCCACTCTAGATTTATCAAGCGCAGCAGGCACACGCACTATAAACGTGGCTGACTACTTTGTTGATTACAAAAAAACAGTAATTAAAAGCGATGAAGTAATTAGTAAAATTACGGTGCCTAAACGCCCAGACTCGTTAAAGCTTGCGTGCCATAAAATTTCAAAACGCTTTGAAGACGATATATCTACTGTGTGTTTAGTCCTAGCTATTGAGCAAACACAAGGTTTAATGAGCAATGCCCGCTGCGCCATGGGCGGTATGGCTGCAATACCCAAACGCGCCACGCACATAGAGCAAAAGCTTAATGCTCAGCCCTTACAAGTAAGCACGTTTATAGATGCCGCTAGTGCTATAAATGATGACTTTGCACCCATGAGCGATGTTCGCAGCAGCGCACATTATCGCACTACGGTAAGCAAAAACTTGCTACAACGTATTGGTATTGAGTTTTGCGGTGCACAGCCTAGTAGCAATAAAAATAATAACAACATTGCCATTACGAGGATCTCACATGCGTCACTTTGAAATGGATAAACTAAAAGCCCAAGGCGGAAGCGTTGGCCAATCTAAGTACCACGAAAGCGCAATAAAACAAGTATGTGGCAATGCAAACTACGCCGACGATAACCCAGAGCCTCATGGCTGCTTACACGCCTACCCTGTACTTGCGCCCATTACCAGCGGCTTTATTAAATCAATTGATACAAGCAAAGCGCTTGAAGTTGCTGGTGTTAAGCGTATTTTATCGGCCGATGATGTACCGGGTAAATTAGATATTGGCCCAGTATTTCCAGGTGATGTACTGCTGACCAGCCATGAAATTCAATACCACGGGCAACCTGTGCTGGTGGTAGTTGCCGAAAGCTATGAAATCGCGCGCCGCGCTGCTCGCTTAGTGGTTATAGAGTGCGAGCAAACCACACCCATACTTGATATTAGAGAAGCCATAAAAAAAGAGCATTGGGTAAGGCCGCCACATTCACTTAACCGTGGTAATAGCGAGCAAGCCATAAATAATGCAGCCCACCAGCTTACAGGTGAAATAAACATAGGCGGGCAAGAACATTTTTACCTTGAGGGGCAAATAGCACTCGCTCAGCCCGATAACGACGGCGGGATTCATGTTCAATGCTCTACGCAGCACCCAACAGAGGTGCAGCACTTAGTTGCTAAAATTTTAAAAAAGCCATTTAGCTTTGTAAACGTAGAAACCCGCCGTATGGGCGGTGCTTTTGGCGGTAAAGAAACCCAAGGCGCACCGTGGGCTTGCCTTGCAGCGCTTGCGGTTTATTACCTTGGCTGTGCAGTAAAAATGCGCCTAGCCCGCAGCGACGACTTTAAACTTACCGGTAAACGCCACCCATTTTATAACCAATACCATGTAGGGTTTGACGAAAATGGCCTAATTGAAGGCGCTGATGTAACCGTAAATGGGTTTTGTGGTTATTCGCCTGATTTATCTGATGCCATTGTAGACCGCGCAATGTTTCATGCCGATAACGCGTATTACTACCCAGCTGCCACCATTAAAGGTAATCGCTGTAAAGTTAATACTGTAAGTCACACTGCGTTTAGAGGGTTTGGTGGCCCGCAAGGCATGATCATGGGCGAGCTAATAATGGACGACATTGCCGCTAAATTAGGTAAAGACCCGCTTGAGATCCGAAAACTTAATTTATACAAAAAAGGCCGCGACACCACGCCGTATCATCAAACAGTAGAGCAACATATTTTAAAAGATATGATAACCCAGCTTGAGGAGTCGGGTGATTACTGGGCACGAAAAGAGGCAATTAAAGTCTTTAACGCATCATCCCCTATTATAAAAAAGGGCCTTGCGATGACGCCGGTAAAATACGGTATATCGTTTACCGTACAGCACTTAAACCAAGCAGGTGCACTCGTACATGTTTATAGTGATGGTTCAATTCATTTAAACCATGGCGGCACCGAAATGGGCCAAGGCTTAAACACTAAAATAGCGCAAATTGTAGCTCATGGGTTTGGCGTTGACTTTGACGCCATAAGCATAAGTGCGACCCGTACCGACAAAGTACCAAACACCTCGCCAACAGCAGCTTCAAGCGGTACCGACTTAAACGGCATGGCAGCGCTAAACGCTGTAAACACCATAAAAGAGCGTTTAATAAACTTTATAAGTGGGCACTTTGAAGTAGACAGCCAAAGTATTGTATTTAAAGATAACCTGATTACCTTTAGCAAAGGCGAAATTAGCTTTAGCGAACTTGCAAACCTTGCTTACATGAATCGTATATCGCTTTCATCAACGGGTTATTACGCCACGCCTAAAATTCATTACGATAGAGCGAAAGGCGAAGGCCGCCCGTTTTTTTACTACGCGCACGGCGTAGCACTGAGTGAAGTAGAAATCGATACGCTAACAGGCGAAAACACCGTAACGCGCGTTGATATTCTGCACGATGTGGGCAGCTCAATTAACCCAGCACTTGATATAGGGCAAATTGAAGGGGCTTTTGTGCAAGGTATGGGCTGGCTTACCACCGAAGATTTACAATGGAATGATAAAGGCCAGCTTGCAAGCTTTGGCCCCGCTAACTATAAAATTCCGGCTATTGGCGATACCCCTGCCGAATTTAACGTAAATTTATATAACTCGGCCAATCCAGAAACCACCGTATTTAGATCAAAAGCGGTTGGCGAGCCGCCGTTTATGCTGGCCTTTAGTGTGTGGAGTGCTATTCGTAATGCCATAAGCAGTGTGGCCGATTACAAATACACCGCCCCACTTGATACGCCTGCTACACCCGAGCGTGTATTAAATGCAATTGAGCAAACCGCTAGCTGGTTTAAGGAGCAGCAACATGGCTAATTTAAATGAGTCGTTTCAGGGTTTTCATACTCAAAACTGGGCGCAAGCTATAAACGAGCACGAGCAGAGCGGCACTAACTATGTTATTGCGACGGTGCTGGGAACTAATGGCTCAACCCCACGAGGCACAGGCTCTAAAATGGTAATAAGTGGCGAGCATATTTACGACACCCTTGGCGGTGGTCACCTTGAATACGTAGTAATAGAAAAAGCCCGCGAGCTACTTGCTAAAGGTGAGGCCGCGCAAGTGATAGAGCAATTTAACCTAGGCGCAAATTTAGGTCAATGCTGCGGGGGAGCTGCCACCGTTATGCTTGAGTGCATGCAATGCGAGCGCTTTACGCTTGATATTTATGGCGCAGGCCATGTAGCACAAGCGCTTATTGGTATATTGGCACAGCTGCCTATGCGTATACGTTGGATAGATAGCCGCGCCGATGTATTCCCACAGAACATTCCTAATAACGTAGTAAAAGTGGTTGATGAAGAGCCAACAGAGCAAGTAAAACACGCCCCTAAAGCTAATAATTACTTAATACTCACCCATAACCACCAGCTCGACTTTGCACTCACCCAAGCCATTATTAAACGCGCTGATGCCAATTGGCTTGGCGTTATTGGCTCAGATACCAAAGCAAAACGCTTTAAGCAGCGCTTAGCTCATCGCGATTTTACCACCGAGCAAATAAAGCAAATGGTCTGCCCTGTTGGGCTTGAAAATGTAACGGGTAAGCTCCCTATGGAAGTGGCTATTTCAATTAGTGGGCAGTTAATTGGCCTTTATCAGGCTATGCAAGCCCATGCGCCTAAACGCCAAGGTGTGCAATGGCGTGCACTTAAAAATACCCTAATTAGCACCACGCAAGAGGAAGTAGATGCATGAGTAGCTTAAAAATTAATAACCTAAATGAAGCGCAAGCGCATCAAGCCTTAGAGCACTGCTGCGCCGCCCCTAACTGGGTAAGCGGTATGCTAAATACCATGCCATTTGAAAATAAAGAGCACCTATTTCAGAGCGCGCAAAGCGTATGGGATAGCCTAGGTGAAAGCGATTATTTAGCCGCTTTTGAAGGCCACCCGCAAATTGGCGATTTATCAACATTAAGTAAAAAGTACGCCGCTACAGCGCAAAAAGCGGGGCACGAACAATCAGGAATGAGCAAAGCAAACGAGCAAACCCTTAAAAAAATGATTGCGCTAAATAAAGAATACCTCAGTAAATTTGGCTTTATATTTATTGTGTGTGCCAGCGGTAAAAGTGCTGAGCAAATGCTTGAACTTATTGAGCAGCGTATACACAACACCCGCAGCACAGAGCTTAATATAGCCGCGGGCGAACAAGCCAAAATAACAAAAATAAGATTGGAGTCCCTGATATGAATAAAAGTATGAATAAAAGCCCTATCACTACCCATATTCTCGATACCAGCACAGGTAAACCTGCAGCCAATGTAGCTGTACAATTGTTTGTATACACTAATAACAAGTGGGAATTAATTGCCCAAGGTAAAACAAATAGCGACGGGCGTATTACCGACTGGCTAAATACAGACGTAGAATTTGCAACCTATAAGTTGGTATTTGATTTAGATAGTTACTATGAAAACCAGCCTACCCCAGCGTTTTACCCAGAAGCGCAAATAACCTTTAGATTACAAGATCAAAAGCATCATCACATTCCGTTATTGCTTAGCCCATTTGGCTACTCAACGTACAGAGGCAGCTAACAATGAGCACGCAAAATAATAATAAAATAACCGTAATTTGTGCCAACATACTCGACTTTGTTGACGACCCAGCCATAGCCGGCGACAACGCCCATCGCTATTTTGAAAAAGGCGCGTTAGTTATTCAAAACGGTAAAGTGGTTAACCTTGGTTACGAGCAAGACATACTGCCAAGCTTAGATAAATCAGCCTCTATTATTCGCCACGATGGCAAATTGGTTATGCCCGGCATGATAGACACGCACATACATTTGCCGCAAACCGAAATGGTCGGCGCGTATGGCGAGCAGCTTTTAAGTTGGCTTACCGAATATGCCTTCCCAACCGAAAAAAAGTTTACCTGTGAGCATTATTCAAAAGACATATCTAATCGCTTTTTAGACGAACTCCTTAGAAACGGCACCACCACCGCGTTGGTATTTGGAACTGTGCACCCGCAATCGGTAGATGCATTTTTTAACGAATCACAAAAACGTAATTTACGCATGATTGCCGGTAAGGTGATGATGGACAGAAACTGCCCAGATGACTTATCAGATTGCGCGCAAACCAGTTACGATCAATCAAAAGCACTGATAGAAAAATGGCACAATGTTGATAGGTTAAGCTATGCAGTAACGCCACGTTTTGCGCCCACATCAACCCCTGAGCAACTTCAAAAATGTACTCAATTATTAGAAGAATACCCCGACACCTACCTGCATACACACTTATCTGAAAACAAAGACGAGTGCGAATGGGTAAAAGGATTATTCCCAGAAGCCGAAGATTACCTTGGCGTTTACGAGCAAGCAAAAATGGTGCGTAAACGCTCGGTATTTGCCCATAGCATTCATTTATCTGAGCGTGAGCTTTGCTGTCTTGCAGATAACAATGCGGCAATATCGCACTGCCCTACCTCTAACTTATTTTTAGGCTCTGGCCTTTTAAATTTAAAAGCCTGTGAGGAGCACGGAATTAACGTGGGTATGGGTACCGATGTAGGCGCAGGCACAAGTTTTTCTATGCTACAAACAGGTAACGAAGCGTACAAAATCCAGCAATTACAAGGCCAGCGTTTTTCAGCGTTTAAAGGTATGTATCTCGCTACTTTAGGCGGTGCACGGGCGCTTGATTTAGAAGGCACTATAGGTAACTTTGCTATTGGCTGTGAAGCCGACTTTATTGTAATGGACTACGCGGCCACCTCGTTTTTAAAATTCAGAATTGGCCATGCAAAAACCCTGCACGAGCAACTCTTTGCCATGATGATGCTAGGCGATGACCGCTGCATAGAACAAACCTACATCATGGGTAAAAGCGTGTATAAGCGCGATGCAAAAGAGCAGTTTTCAACAACCCACACACCGCAATTAGAAGAGGCTTAACCTAATGGAAAACTATTTATTTGAGCTTGCTCATTTAGTCCTGCGTTATTTTCATGTGATTGCAGGCATTGCGTGGATTGGGGCGTCGTTTTATTTTGCGTGGCTTGATAATAACTTACAAACCCCGCCACAGTGGAAACAAGACAAAGGCATAAAAGGCGATTTATGGGCCGTGCACGGCGGTGGCTTTTACGAAGTGGCTAAGTATCAAAATGGCCCTGAAGAAATGCCGCATACCCTGCACTGGTTTAAATGGGAAGCCTACACAACGTGGATCACCGGTATTTTATTATTTAGCCTACTTTATTATGTTGGCGCAGATGTTTACCTAATCGATAACAGTAAAAGTGAGCTAAGTAAATTTGCCGCTATTGGCGCATCCCTTGGTTTTATTGGCTTAGGGTATGGTATTTATCGATTATTATGCAAAACCCCGCTCGTTGAAAACGGTAAAGCGTTTATTGCTGTGGTTATTGGCATATTGGCCCTTTGGACTTACGGGGTTGACCAGCTATTTAGTGACCGCGCTGTGTATATTCATGTAGGTGCGCTTATTGGTACGTGTATGGTTGGCAATGTGTACCACATTATTATGCCAGGGCAGCGCTACATGGTAAGCGAAGTAGAAGCTGGCCGTATTCCTGATTCAGCACCGGGTTTAAAAGCAAAGCTGTGCTCTATTCATAATAACTACGCCACGTTACCTGTGGTATTTATTATGCTGAGCAACCACTTTCCTTACACCTACAGCCACAGCTTTGGTTGGCTTATATTAATTGCGTTATTTGGTATTGGCATGTGGATACGCCATTACTTTAACTTAAAGCACCAAGGTATTAATAAACCTTCAGTGCTTGTAAGCGGTATTGCCGCCTTTTTTGCCCTAATGCTGGCTATAGCTCCGTGGCCTAGCAGCCCAACAAATACAGGCGAAAACGCACCTTTACAAGCAAGCATTACCGACACTCAAGCGTGGGATATAATAAGCAAGCACTGTACACAGTGCCACAGTGAAACACCTACCTCTGAGCTTTTTCAAACAGCGCCGCTTGGCTTTAAGCTCGACTCTATTAATGATGTAAAAAAAGCCAGCACACTTATTCATACCCGCGCGGTTATAACCAAAGACATGCCATTGGCAAATATGACCAAAATGACTGATGCAGAGCGCGAAACGCTAGGTGCTTGGCTCACAACGCTTAAAAAGGAGCAATAACATGAGCGAGCAATTTAAACACTACCCGCGCGATTTAGTTGGTTATGGTGCAAACACTCCACATGCAAATTGGCCCAATAAAGCACGAATTGCCGTGCAAGTGGTATTAAATTACGAAGAAGGCGGCGAAAACTGTGTATTACATGGTGATGCTGCGGCCGAAACATTTTTATCTGAAATAGTCAGTGCCCCGCATGTAGAAGACCGCCATATTAGTATGGAGTCCATTTACGAATATGGCTCACGAGCGGGTGTGTGGCGTTTACTTAAACTCTTTAAAAAATACGATATACCGGTCACCATTTTTGCCGTAGCAATGGCTCTTGAGCGCCACCCCGATGTAGCTAAAGCTTTTGTTGATGCAGGGCACGAAATAGCAAGCCATGGCCTGCGCTGGATTAATTATCAACATATAGATAAGCAAACCGAGCGCGAGCACATGCAAAAAGCCATTGAGATCATTCAAGCACTTACCGGTAAAAAACCCAAAGGTTGGTACACCGGGCGTACAAGCCCAAATACTGCAGCCCTTGTAGTAGAAAACGGCTCGTTTTTATATGACGCCGACGATTACAGCGACGATTTACCCTTTTACAGTATTAAAGAAGGTAAACCACAGTTAATAGTGCCTTACACCCTTGATGTAAACGACATGCGCTTTGCTGCTGTGCAAGGTTTTAATGCCGGCGATCAATTTTATAATTATTTAAAAGATGCCTTTGATACGCTTTATGAAGAAGGCGACCCACAAGGTGAAAATGCTCCAAAAATGATGTCGATAGGGCTGCATTGTCGTTTAATTGGCAGACCAGGAAGAATAAAAGCACTCGCACGGTTTTTAGAATATGCCAGCTCGCATGAGCAGGTATGGTTTGCCACGCGCGAACAAATCGCCGAGCACTGGCTTAAAACCCATCCATATAATACCAATCCGCAATAATACTTAATCATTTTCAGGGGCTAAACGTGTCGCTATCTGCGTTAAAA
>NZ_PNCW01000280.1:0-299 GCF_005886985.1 Pseudoalteromonas sp. S3178
CATGAGTAAAAACCCAATATTAATCATACCCTCACTATAAAGCCAGAGATTAATCACTCATTGAATATGGCCAATACCTTTAGCCATGAGGCGCAATGAGGTATCATTATTCACACTATCATTCATCAAGGTCTTTCATGTTCACAGGTATTGTTCAAACTCAAGCAACGGTTATTTCGTGCAATAAATCAGAAGGAGTGTTAAGGCTGGTTCTATCTGTTGCAAGCAGCTACTTACAGCATTTAGATATAGGTGCAAGCATTGCAATTAACGGATGTTGTTTAACTGTCGTACGTTAC
>NZ_PNCW01000281.1:0-240 GCF_005886985.1 Pseudoalteromonas sp. S3178
TCATGAATTTTAGCAATAATGCCACCTTCGACTGCCTCAGGCGCTAAGTGGATGGCCGCAGGTACTTTACCTGATGCGCCAGACATACGACCATCCGTTACAATGGCAACCTTATAGCCTTGGTCTTGCAGTGTCGCCATCACAGGCGTTAATTTATGAAGTTCAGGCATACCCTTTGCCTTCGGACCTTGCTCTTTAATAACAGCGATGAAGTCTTGATTCAGTTCACCATCGGTATAC
>NZ_PNCW01000282.1:0-326 GCF_005886985.1 Pseudoalteromonas sp. S3178
TTTTTGACTAGGCTGATACCGATTTGGCCGAGTTCGGGTAATATTTGAGTTTGGGTCTGATAAGGCAGCTCTGCTGGCACGGTGCTTTTGGCCAGCACGGTGATCCCGAGCCCCTCTTTTAAAGCGGCGGTAAGGCCGGTTAAGTCGGCGTTACTATATACGATACGGTATTGTAATCCAGCTTGCTGTAGCGCCTCGATAGCGCGGCGGCGATAAATACAGCCCTCTGGCGCGGTGACTAAAGTGACCACCGAATGCTGCGCAAGCGATAAATCGCCAACCCAAACTAATTGATCTTGCATAAACACCGGGTACTTAGACGAACT
>NZ_PNCW01000283.1:0-428 GCF_005886985.1 Pseudoalteromonas sp. S3178
CACACCATCAAAACCACGTGCGCTGGCACTGAATAAAGCCTATTTAACCATTGTCAAAGAGCAAAGCTACCTGTTCGGTCGTGACGCCACTATAGTAAAAGCGCGTAATGTGCTTGAACAAGTCGATGATTCTCAACAGCCTCTAGAGCTTGAGCACCGATATGTATGGGATATGCAGCTGGATTGGAATAAAGCCGAGTAAAAATGGTAGGAGCTCAATGAGCTCCTACATCAGATTTAACCTTTTTTAAAGGTTAACAAACGCTTTGGGGATCTCAGGACGAAGGTCCCTAGGAGAAAAATAAGTAAAAGCATATTCATGTTGCCAGAATCTTTCTCTGGTAGTGTTTTTGGCTGATTTTTCACACTGATTTCAACCATCTTAGTTTCTGAGTTCGCGAAACCATCAGATACAAAGTACTCAAAGT
>NZ_PNCW01000284.1:0-401 GCF_005886985.1 Pseudoalteromonas sp. S3178
GATTGAATGCCAGACAGTGACTTTTGCATTTCATAACCACAGATCTGAAATTGCTCGCCTTGAATAAATCGCGATAACACAGTCGCAGCAACGGAATGTGTGTGTAATATACACTGTGCACCCACGCATAATTCATATAATTTTAGGTGCAATGCAGTTTCGGCTGAAGGCTTGCCACTACCGGCAAGGATGGTGCCTGTGGCGTCTAATTCCAGAAATTGTTCTGGTGTTAATTTACCTTTATCAAAGCCGCTGGCCGTGACAACAAAGCCAGAGTCTGTTTTGATAGAGAAATTACCACCAGTCGCGGGAACCCAGCCTTGCTGAGCAACCCAAGCTCCTGCGTCGATAAGCGCGAGTTTTGCGGCTTGTGTGTGCATAGTTAACACCTATAAATTAAA
>NZ_PNCW01000285.1:0-362 GCF_005886985.1 Pseudoalteromonas sp. S3178
CTTTGTCTGGCTCGATTTGCAGCCTGCATCCACAAGATGACACCATTGCATTGGGTATTCGGTTGACTGATGAGCAGCATGTGATGGAAAATATTCTGAAAGAGTATTTAATTGATTTATCTATATTACACGAAGAAAGCTCGTAAATGAGTGATAACAGTGAGCTAGACAAATAGCGAACTGACTTGGAATAACTTTTCAACAACACTTATCTGGCGCTTGTCGATTAAAAACATTATGACGTGATCTCCAGACATAATCATTGTATCGTCATGGGCTATAAGCACATCATCATCTCTGACAATAGCACCAATGGTGGTCCCGACAGGCAACTTAATATCTCTGATAGAGCGGCCGACGAC
>NZ_PNCW01000286.1:0-219 GCF_005886985.1 Pseudoalteromonas sp. S3178
TGTGGCGCGCATAATACATAAGTTTTTTGCAAATGCAAAGGGAAATATCGAAAAAACTTAATAAAAGTTTTTTTTCGGAGATTATTTCCGCATACAGCAAATATTCATATATCCTATGTATGATCCAGCCGATCTAATGATAAATAACTGCTTAATATAAAAAAGGGGGATGAGTATGGAAGCTGTTTGGAAATGGGTTAATGAGAACTCAGATTTAAT
>NZ_PNCW01000287.1:0-264 GCF_005886985.1 Pseudoalteromonas sp. S3178
TACCTTTACACACCACACAGAGAGCAAAGCCAAATTGGCTGGTACGATACGGCTAAGTTACAAGATGACTTTATTGGTCTGTTTAGAGCACGCCGTTACTCAGGTTATGACCGTATTGCTGAAGCCAACCAATTCACCGTAGGTGCAACCACGCGTGTATTCGATAGCAGTAATGTCGAACGCTTTAACTTCAGTGCAGGTCAGATCATTTATCTTGAGTCATCTGTAAAGCCTTCTGAACAGCTATTTACTGATGATACCAAC
>NZ_PNCW01000288.1:0-314 GCF_005886985.1 Pseudoalteromonas sp. S3178
TTTTTCAGAGTCTGCAAAGTGTAACGGGTATAAATCTTCCGCTACAAACCTTAGCGGTGCTGAGGACCACGCTGAGGTGGGCAAAGCCAGCATTAATAACCACGCCAAAAGAGCAATACATGCGCGCATAAGTTACACTTTATATACATCTTAAAAGACTAGCTTGCCGCAGTTATGCTCATTTTTCCAGTGCTTTGGCATGCCCAGGTGAGTTTTAATGCAAAAAATAGCTTTATAAATGGTTAAGCGCTGAAAATACAAGTTCGTCCGGTTCTCATCCTCAGCGCTCATTGGGTTTTATCACTCTTTAATTA
>NZ_PNCW01000289.1:0-364 GCF_005886985.1 Pseudoalteromonas sp. S3178
CATATACTAAAGGAACACATAATTCAGACAAAGCAGGGCGAGAGTCTGCGATATACCTGGGTTCACTCGAAACATCAGCAGATACAAAAGCGGTTTGGGTGCGTGCCACATACCCTGTGATCCCTTGGGCAATGGGAATGCGAGTTTGAATAATTTGGTAGTTGGCATTTTGGCTGGATAATCCCATGCTGGCTACTTCTTCTAAATACTCATGGTGTTCATCAGCGAGGTAAATTACACAGTCAACAAAACCCAGTCGGCTAACTACCTGAGAGGTCACATAATCAAACAGTTCATCTAACTGAGTAATTTGCAGTAAAGATGACGAAAATTGGTTGATGATGCTGAGCTGTTCGGTCTTTGA
>NZ_PNCW01000029.1:0-30714 GCF_005886985.1 Pseudoalteromonas sp. S3178
ATGTAGGTAAGGGGCGTGAGCAGGACGCGGAAGCTTTACTCGGTTTTTACATAGCCCACTAGGTTACAAACCTCGCGCCGCGATTTAATCGCCTCTAGATTGAACAAATTTCAATCCGTAAAGATCAACACGCCCTAAGCAACCCTACATTTATTAATAGATTTTTGTTACTGCAGGTGAAACTTTATACTTTTCGATATATGCATCAGCGAGTAGAATGCTTGAAACAATAATAATAAGCGTCAATCATGCACGAATTTTATCAATTAAGCACAACTAGCTTACAAGGCCAGCCCATTAACTTTAGTGATTTTGAGGGGAAGGTTGTACTTATCGTAAATACCGCGAGTAAATGTGGGTTTACCTACCAGTATGAGTCTCTTCAGGCCTTACATAATAAGTATGCAAGCCAGGGTTTGGTTATTTTGGGTTTTCCGTGTAATCAGTTTGGTCAGCAAGAGCCCGGCGACGCCACCCAAATAGAGCAAGGCTGTTTAATTAACTACGGTGTTAGTTTTTTAATGTCGGCCAAAGTCGATGTAAACGGTGAGCATACCCATCCTATTTTTCGTTATCTAAAATCAGCATTACCTGGTTTTTTAACACGTAAAATAAAATGGAACTTCACTAAGTTTTTAATAGCGGCCGATGGCACACCAATTAAACGCTATGCTCCTTTTATTAAGCCTGAAAAGCTAGAAATAACCATTCAAAAAGCACTTAAAAACATTATGGCGTAAAATTAATAAAGAGGCGTATAGCCTCTTTATTGCCAGTTAAAACTAAGCGTTAAACATGTTTATAACCACACGTATAAATACTTAAACAAAACTGGCGATGTATTTTTACTAGTACAATTTACTCTATGTAATCGCTTAAATCGTCTTCGCCTAGGTTTTTACGCAAGCGTTTTTGTTCAAGATAGTCTTCCAACTTTTTCTTAACTTTTTGCTTGTTTTTATCATGTTGATTACGCCCGACCATTTCGTATTCGTCTTCAACAAAATCATCATCTAGCGCATCGTAACTAAATGTCTTACCCACAACCCACTCCATAAAGTGTTTGAGACCAATTAAGGATTTTATAATCGCAATAATTGGTGAAATTAAAAATGTTCAGTACTAAATATGATTTACAAATTAGTACCAAAATAAAGCCATGTAGCTATCGTAAATAGTCTTCATGTCAGTATTGTGAATAAATAGCGCTAAATTTGAATTGAGGAAAGTGAGAGTTTTTTATCGTATCGATAAATAAAATTTATCACTTTTTATTTTTTAGCCAATTTGACTAAAAAATAGTTATTTACTTAATAAAAGCATCACTATCAAGCCGCCTGCAAACACGTAACCCATTGTTTAAAATAAATAAATAAAACTGGCACCAAACTTGTTATTAGTTAATCGTCATCAACAAAAAAGTAGAGAACAAACATGAAAAAATTACTATTAGTAAGTGCTTTAATTTGTACGCCCGCTGCAATGGCTCACAACGATAACGATTCTGCAATTTCATTTAGTAATGAACAGTGCAATGTTGAATTTAAAAATGATGTACGTATTAAGCCAAACGAACTAGAAATTTTTACAGCTAATAATCGCACCATGCAGTTCACTACTGACGGCGATTTAACTATAAACGGTGAGTTAATTAACCTTAATAGCAACCAACGCGCAGCGTTAAACACATACTCTGATAGCTTACGCACTCAATTACCTGAAGTAGCTAATATAGCTTTAGAAGGCGTTAAAATTGCGGGTGTTGCACTAGCTGAAGTAGGCAACGCATTTAATATTGATGGTTTAGATAATATGTCTGAGCTGATGGACGATATTAAAGTGGAGGTAGAAAACACTTTTTATCAGCAAGGCACCTTTGTTATGGGCCAGCAAAGCTTTAATCAGTTTGGTGAAAACTTTGAGCAGCAATTCGAAAATCAAATAGAATCGGCTGTTGAGTCTGCTGTTATGCAATCAATGGGCAGTATTTTAGTTGCACTAGGCTCTGAATTATTAGGCTCAGGTGGTGATATGGAAGCATTTGAGCAGCGCATGGAAAACATGGGCGCACAAATAGAAGAAAAAGTAGAACTACATGCTAATGCACTTGAAGAACGTGCTAACGATTTATGTGGAAACTTTGCCGACATTGCTAAGCAAGAAGAGCAATTAGTAGCACAGTTACCTGAGCTTCAAGGCTATGAGTTATTTACAATTAAACCAACTAAGTAACCCAAGTAACCCTATTTAACATCCCTTTAGCAGCATTTAAGGTTACTTAAATGCTGCTTTTTTATGTACTGATTTACATTATTTTTTTGCTAATAAAGTAAGCTCGCCTAATGTAATAATAGCGTGCTCCATTTGCTCACTCCATTGCACACCATAACTTAATCTAAAACAGCTTTTATATTTACTCGTCGCAGAAAATATAAGCCCAGGCGTTATGCTTATGCCTACCTCAAGCGCCAGTAAAAAAAGCTTTTGACTATCGTACTCGCCACCTAAGTCGAGCCAAATAACACAGCCGCCTTGAGGGTCACTTATGCGGGTATTTTTTGGCATGGCTTGTTGTAAACAAAAGCGCATACGGTCTTTGTTCGTTCGCAAGCGCTGCCTTAATACCTTTAAGTTTCTATCGTATTCACCGCTGGCAATAAATTCCGATAACGTCCATTGATTAATTAACGATGTTGAGCAACTTAAAGCGCGCTTATAGCGCCGAGCTTGCTGAGCGTACCTACCCGCAATTAACCAACCAACACGATAGCTAGGCGCTGCCGTTTTAGAAAAAGAGGAGCAGCTAATTACGAGCCCTTTTTTTGAATAGGTTTGTGCAGGTGTACCTCGCTGTGGGGTAAAATATAGATCGCCGTAAACGTCATCTTC
Source organism: Pseudoalteromonas sp. S3178 (assembly GCF_005886985.1). Taxonomy (NCBI): domain Bacteria; kingdom Pseudomonadati; phylum Pseudomonadota; class Gammaproteobacteria; order Alteromonadales; family Pseudoalteromonadaceae; genus Pseudoalteromonas; species Pseudoalteromonas sp. S3178. The sequence goes on from NZ_PNCW01000029.1 coordinate 2,890, forward strand.
AATAAGTACCACGTTATGGCTTTCTATTAGCTCTACCATTTGCTTGCGATTTTTATCGTTCATAAAGCTGCCAACTGGATTGCTAATCGCAGTAGAAAATAAACATGCTTTAATGTCGTGATCGTTTAATGCTTGCTCTAAGTCGTTAAGCCAAATTCCGTTATCTGGGCACAGAGGTATTTCGAGTGCTTTTAAGCCTAAACTTTCTATTAATTCAATAATACCGTGATAGCACGGGGTCTCTATGGCAACTGCATCACCGGGCTTTGTTACACACTTAAGCGCTATTGCAAGCGCCTCTTGCGCGCCATTAGTGATCACCAGCTCGTCTATATTAATACCTATACCAAAACCCAAATAATAATGTATAAGCTGCTTTTTTAACGGTACAAAACCATCCATTGGGCCATAATTAATGGCGCTGTTACCAGCAATTGTCATCACTCGGCGCATATTTCTCGCAAGTGCTTTATCGGTTGGGGCAGCCGCAACGGGGTTTGCGATACCAAAAGGCACGACGTTAACTTGATGAATCGCACTATATACTTGCTCTATTAGCGCTTGTTTATTAACAATAACAGGTTCCCGGCTTAGCTTTACACGCTTAGGAAGACTGCGCGCTATAGCGACGGCTTTTAAAAAATAGCCCGATTTTTCTCTTGCCTCTATTAAGCCTTGATCCTCAAGCGTTTGATAAGCCTGCTTTACTGTAGGAATACTTATGTTTAGGTTAGTAGCCATTTTTCTTAGAGATGGCAACTTTTCACCGGGCAACAAAACATGCTGTTCGCTCATATCTTTAATAAGTTGAATAACTTGCTGATATAAAAATTCAGGGGGTTTGTTGTTTACGGTTTTTAAGTTCATCGCACACCAAATCTGTATAGGTTACATTTTTACTTTTCTGTATATGGTAAGTATACAGCTAGCTCTTAAAATAACCACTCACCCGGTATTTAGGATCGACAATGAAAAGTGCAGCGCTATACATTACAACTGTTTTAATTTGGGGTTCTACTTGGCTAGCTATAGAGTTTCAGCTAGGTGATATTGCTGTAGAGCTGTCGCTATTATATCGCTTTGCTATCGCAGCCGCGCTAATGTGGTTATATGTAGCGTACAAAAAACCTGACATGCGCTTTTCATTAGTAGACCATGGTTTTTTTGTGCTGTTGGCAATATGTAACTTTAGCCTAAATTATTTAATGCTTTATTGGGCGCAAAACTATTTAACGTCAGCCATGACCTCAATTGCGTTTTCTATGCTGCTGGTTATGAATATAGTAAATACACGATTATTTTTTGGAAAGCCTATATCTAAGCGAATCTATGCAGGCGCAGTACTTGCTGTACTGGGCATAACGTGTCTATTTTGGCCACAACTACAGCAGTTCGACTTGAGTAATGGTGCGTTGGTCGGGTTACTACTTGCTCTTAGTGGCACCTTTGTGGCTTCATTAGGAAACATGGTAAGCGTAAGAAACTCACGCAAGCAAATTGGTGTACTGCAAGGCAATGCCTGGGGCATGTTATACAGCGCAATTGGTTTAGTTTTATATGTACTAATGAGCGATGTGCAATTTAGTTTAAACGCACCAAGTAGTTACTGGCTTTCATTACTTTATTTATCAATATTTGGCACTGTAATAGCGTTTAGCTGCTACTTTGCGCTACTTAAAAATATTGGCCCTGAGAAAGCCAGCTACGTTATTGTACTGTTCCCGCTTGTTGCGGTAACACTCAGTAGCTTTTTTGAAGGCTTTGAGTGGCATGCAAATACCTTTGCAGGATTTAGCTTAGTACTTTTAGGTAATGCCATCGTGCTTACCCCTACAAAACAAATTAATGCCTTTTTAGCAAATAGAGTAATTGCTAAAAATGGCTCCGTCCCCAGTTAGAAGCGTTTAACGCAACTAACACAAAAGCGCCTACCCTACTGTAGGCGCTTTTTTATTGGGCAATGAAAAAGTAAAGCACCAGTATGAACACTAATCTTTGCTGGTGTTTCTCCAACCAGCTCTCCATCCGCTTCTATTAGTAAGCCTTGAGTCATTATTTCGGCGAAAGTTAAGCGGCTATAGGTAAGATTTTGAATATGTTGGTGGCGCTTAAACAATAATTTTATAAAGCTCAGTACATTATAAAACACTCCGCCAGAGCGCATTTGATAACACTCAAGATGCCCATCACTTAAATCTGCATTGGGAGCAATCTTTAAACCACCGCCAAAGTATTTATGATTTGCAAACACCGTAATTAAATTAGGGTATTGCATCGTTTGGTTACCAAATACTCCTTTTAATTGCTGAGCGTTATAATAAAGCAACTCTTTTGCGCTTATCCAGCTGTAATCAAACGCTGAAAAACACGCTTTAGCATTGATAGCTTTTACTACATGAGCATCAAAACCCACCCCAGCAATATTAATAAAGTAACGAGTATTTATTTTTCCTATATCAATTGCGATGGGTGGATTAAATAGCGCTTGTCGCCATTGCTCTATATGGCAATCAAACCCTCTTGAAAAATCATTTCCGGTACCACAGGGCAGCAGCGCTAAAGAACAATGACTCCCCATTAATGCGTTAACGGCCAAATGCAAGGTACCATCGCCACCTAATACAACGACTTTGTTGACCTTACTTAATTGCGCTTTTATTTGCTCACGGTCATGTTCAAAGTCCCCTGAAGTAAAAAACGTACAATAAGTTAGCTGATGTGTTTTACAAGTATCTATAAGCCAATTTAAAGACTTTTTACTGTGTTTTTTAATGCTTGGTTTAACAATTATCAGTAATGACAAACTTTTATATCCAACTCTAAATAGGTAACGAGCTAATTAAGACTTTAATTAAATTTTTTTAATCTGAATAACTAATCAAAAAATAACGGGTTAAATGCATAACAAAAGGTAAAAAACCGGCACAACCCCAGTACGCAAGACTGAAACAACCATTCAAATTTACATAACTATGCAATAAAACCAAAAACACTTACAGAATCGAATCTTAATAAATTCAATTCGGATTAGTTTAACTAATGCTGCAGACTCAATTTTTATCGCTTTATTTTTAATCAAGTAACGTGCAAAATGCACGCGATTTCAACAGATACAACCCGGAGCAAAGTAATGAACCCAATTAATACATTAAACCAAACAGCCGATACTCACGTTGCAGTAAAGCCAACTAACCGCAAAGCAAAAATGCTAGCAAAGCTTAACCGTATTGGTAAAAGACTAGCACTTAGCGGCGCAGCTCAATATAAATAATCACCCAACCATGATTATTTTTTCGGTGCAGCAAACACCCAACCACTAAATTAAGTCACTTATTTAGCTCCTCTTGTTTGCTGCAACCTCTTTATTTTATTAAAAATTGCCTTAATTTCCCTTTATTTACAAAAAAAACCTCATTTACGTACATTTTTTAGGCAAACAGTCATTTTGCTATTTACACAGCGGTATCACCTAAGTATTATTCTGCGTCACGGAGAGATGGCAGAGTGGTCGAATGCACCGGTCTTGAAAACCGGCATAGGTTTGTAGCCTATCTAGGGTTCAAATCCCTATCTCTCCACCAAATTTTAATTGGTGGCATTATTTTACTTCCATCAATACAAACGGTTATGCGTTGGAGAGGTGTCCGAGTGGCCGAAGGAGCTCCCCTGCTAAGGGAGTATAGAGTTTGTAGCTCTATCGAGGGTTCGAATCCCTCCCTCTCCACCATATACTATATATAAGCCACTTAATTGTGGTTTTTTTGTGCCTAAAATTTAACACAATACTAAATTGGGAGGGTGAGAACCCTAGACAGGGTTCGACAAAATGTCTGGAACATTTTAGACCGCTGCAAGCGTCGCGCAGCGATTGATTACATGGATGTAAGCAAGTCTATCCCTCCCTCTCCACCATATACTGTATATAAGCCACTTAATTGTGGTTTTTTTGTGCCTAAAATTTAACACCAATACTAAATTGGGAGGGTGAGAACCCTCGACAGGGTTCGACAAAATGTCTGGAACATTTTAGACCGCTGCAAGCGTCGCGCAGCGATTGATTACATGGATGTAAGCAAGTCTATCCCTCCCTCTCCACCATATACTATATATAATCCACTTAATTGTGGTTTTTTGTGCCTAAAATTTAGTGATACCACATAAATAGATTAGCAAAGCGCTAGCTTGATTATAAATTTATGATGCTATCCACGATTGCCGCCTTTAAAACGCCCTCTATAGGTCCTTCTATCCCTCATAAAAATTAAACAAATTGTGCCAAACAATAACTTAGTGCATTATTGATATAACTTTAGCCAATTTAGGTTTAGCTATGATCAGGCTCATATTGCTACTTGCGTGTGCAGTACCATTTATTTCCTTTGCACAAAATACGACTGTGTATAAATGTGTTATTAAAGGCGTGCCTACTTTTAGCCAAACACCTTGTGCAAAAGACGCACAAGTTATCACCCTTAAAGAAATAAATGTGATTGAGGCATATAAAAGCTCAACGCCAGGTAAGGGGATTACCGACTCATCCGTCGATAATTTTTTAAAAGTTCAAGAAATAGATCGTGAAATAAAAAAGCTACAGTTGGAAATAAAACAAAGCCAAAAAGAATACACCGCAAAGGCCCAGCAAATTAGTTATATAACTCAAGATCAGGCAAACCGTTTAGGAGCATCTTCCATTGCCGATGCCAGAGCGACTAAAACCGCAGCGTTAAAAGAGGCTTATGACGCCTCAATTAACCAGATGCAGCAGCAAATAAACGCTTTAAAACAACAAAAGCAGCTACTTAGCCAAAATCCTTAAGCACTTTGTGTATAACTAAAATAAATTGAGTAATATCGTCACGCGTATTATAAATATGTGGCGATACTCGTATCCCCTGCTTTCGCTCATCGACACTAATTTTTGCCTCATCCAACGCTTTAAGCACTGCATTTTGGCGTTTTGCAAAGTTTAAAATAACCGTCCCACTGCAATGTTGCCTATGTGTAGGTGACACAACGTACTCTTTTAGCTGCTGATGAATAAGCGTTAGCATTGCAAAATTGTGATCTCTTACTTTGTTAGCCCCAAGCTTTGCAAAATACATAATGCTATTTGCAGCAATAATATAGGGGACAACTGAGGGCGTTCCTCCCCAAAATTTAAGTGCGCTGCTGTTATATTCAAAGTGATGTATATTAAATTCAAAAGGGTTTTGATGTGAAAACCAACCAACATCTTTAGGCTCGCAACTAGCTAACTGCTCAGGGTTTACCCATAAGTAGGCAGCACCAGGGCCTGCGCATAACCACTTAACACTTGAGCCAATCATAAAGTCGGCATTAAGTGCAGTTAAATCAAGCGGTAACACAGCTGCAGATTGAGCAACATCAATGATAGATAAACTACTAGTGCGCTTACTCAAAGCCACTATGTCGTTTACAGGGGCTTGCACTCCTGTATTTGAATAAACATGGCTAATAAAAACTAAATCTATATTTGGAGTTAAATACTGCTCCCACACATTAATATCAGATAAATTTTCATACTCCGGGATAAATGTTATTTTTGCGTCTTTGGGCAACGCTTTTTGCATAGCAAAACCCATACTAGGGAAATCGCTTTGCGCCATAAGTACATTACACTGTTTTTTTTGTATTTGAGGATGCGACATCAATAACTTCGTTAAGGCGCTTGATAAGTTTACTTGTGGGCAAAATTCGCGACTCGGCGCGTTAAATAAATCCCCTAATGCCTTAGTAAATTGCTCAACAGCAGGTAGCCATTGTTGCCATGGCTCTTTATTAGAGTCTTGCCACGGTGCAAAGTAATGCTGAGCTAAGTACTGCTGAGTATTTTTGAGCGCTCGCCCCACTGAGTGATTAAGTAAATAGCAGCCCTCGGCCATACAAAAATCATTTTTATACATGTTATTACACCCACTGTTTTAAAGTATTGAGGTCGTCAAACCGCGTTTGAATATCAGCGCGCTTAGCGCAAGCACGTCTATCTCTGAGTTTTTCAAGCGAATCAAGCAGCACATGCAGTGGCGGCCCGCTTGCTGTTACTTTGCTCATGTGTTGCTCTTGCATGTTTTTTGAAGGTTGGGCAATAAATTTTTCTACTAGCTGATTATGATGACCGATTGCAGTGTCTCCATGTAACTTGCATACTTGTATAAATAGCGTTGCATGCGATTTAAACCAGTCGGTATTTTTATAGTGCTGCGCTTGTAGGAAATCATCCATAAAGCTTTGTATTCGCATTGCTTCACGCAATATTTGTTGATCTTCAGGCATCATGTATAAAAATTTATCCACCAGCATTTGTGAGTAACTAGGCTCGTTAGCACTACATACTCCTAGTAGCATGTCGATCACATTAATACCTGCAAAATCACCGGCATTGGCGCCTCTATAAATCTCTTTTCCTACACGGTATGGCTTGTAATAAGGACGTACGCAATTAAAAAAGCGCTCTGTATCTAGCTGCTCATAAAGCGCATTATTAGATTCAATAACATCAATAAGTGCATGTTTAACTACTTTTAAAAGCTCACCACATAAGGGGTGTGAAATACCCAAGGGTACTATTTTTAATAATGCATCACTTGCGCGCTTATAAGCCAAAATACCTTGAGTGTTGTAATCTATAAATAATTTTTCGTCGGCTAGATCAGTAAAGCGCTTATAAATACCATTGACCGCTTTATTGTGTGTGGTTAAATGTGCAGTTGCAAAGCGAGGAGTTACGCCTATGGAGGCGCCAATATGCATTGCCAATGCTGATGCCTCAACAAGTGGTGATGCACTCTCACGACTTGGCTCAGTTATTTCATGGCGGCGGCATGCGGCCATAAAAAGCCCTACGTTTCCTAGTAAATCAAAAGCGCTATCAAAGCCTTCATCTGTGTTACCCTCGGCGAGTAAGTTACTAATAAGCGCATTACCTTCGAGGGCTAACTGCTCTTTTAGTGTCTCTCCAATACCCTCTACATTTGCTTTATCAGCTTGTTGCCAATAAAGCTTTTCAAGCTCGCTATTTATCTCTACAAAACCTTTTCTTATCCAGCGGTCAAATATAGCCGTATGTGTGTTCATTGTGTGTACTCTATTATTTTTTATTAAATGTAGCAGAGTTCAAGGAGGGTAAAACGTCAAAAAAGTTAGTAAAAATGGCCTTAGTTAGCAATAATCACTACAAATATAAAAATAAATAATGAAAGCCAACAAACATGTTAGATAAAAAAGATCAGCAACTACTTATCGCTTTACAAGCACAAGCTCGTCTAACCGTGAGCGAATTAGCAAATAGTATTAATCTCTCAGACACTCCATGTTTAAGGCGTATTAAAAAGCTTGAACAAGAGCGAGTAATTACGGGGTATCACGCAGCAATTAATCCAAAAGCACTTAATTTGAATGTTTTGGTTTATGCATTTGTACGCTTAGGTCAAAATTCAGTGAGTGCAGCGCAGCAATTTGAACAACATGTAGAAAAGCTCCCCCATGTATTAGAGTGCTCAGTTATATCGGGAAGTTATGACTATTTACTTAAAATAATAGCTCATGATTTAGAGAGCTATGAGCAGTTTGTAAAACACCAACTAGGAGGATTGAGCTGTATTGCAAATATAGAATCGACCGTAGTACTTAAACAATCATTTAGTAAAAAACAATTGCCATTATAAAAAATTCCTCAAATAAGCTACTGTTAGCTATACTGATTATTCAAAAAGTAATAACAATAATTGCCAAGGACCTAAGTGAAAGATTTTAATTCAAAATATCACTCTAGTATTTTTTACATCTTGTTTGCCTTGGCATATATTTTTGTTGGAATTACGCTTACTAAGCTCGCCTTTAATTCGCAAATTATTCCTATTTGGTTACCTGCCGGCATTGCATTAGTTGGGTGCTATATTTGGTGGTGGCGATTCATCCCGCCATTATTTATTGCTGCAATTACATTTAATTTAAGTATTTTTGATAACTCAGCACACGAAATGGTACTTGTTGGCAATTCGTTTAATGAGGCTATGTATATTGCCTTTGGAGTTGTTATTCAGGCGATGGTGGGGGCAGCCCTTTTAAAATATTGGCTTGGCCATCCGCTGCGCTTTAAAAACCGTAAAAATATTATTTATTTTATTGTTTTTGTCGCAATCATAACCAGCTTAATATCGGCTAACTTTGGGGTGTTTGCACTTAGCCAGTTTAACCCCGCGTACAGTATAGATAACCATTGGCGAAACGTGATTTATTGGTGGCTTGGCGATACCTTAGGCGTATTAATTGCCACGCCATTTTTACTCTCGTTATTGCCTAAAACCTCAAGTAAATACCATATCTCTGCCATACCAACCATTGCTGTGTGTAGTGTTTTATTTGTATCGGTAGCCGTAACAACTCAGCTTTACGATAGTGAAAATCGCACTAATACAATAAAAATAGCCGAACGAGAAGTTCACGTAATTGAAAATAGCCTTTATCGTTATACTAACCGCAGCCTTATTGCCGTGCAGAGTTTGGCAAGCCAAGTACAATCGTCTTCACAGCTTAGTCAGCAAGAGTTTTACGCTTATGCGAGCGAGTTACTTACTCAGCATTCTTTTATAAAAGCCCTTTCATGGAATGTAAAAATATCACAAGACGAGCGCCAAGAGTTTACCCAAACAATTTCTGACATTTACCATTTAGACTACGATGTAGTCGGTGAGCCGTTAGAAAAAGACGACCCCATGGTTATTGTAAAATACATAGCGCCATTTAATGGTAACCAAAAAGCGATTGGCTTTAATGTGTTTTCAAATGCTGACAGAAAAGAATCCCTACTTAACCCGACTATAAGGTTTCAACCTGTAGGTACTAAAATTATTCAGCTCGTACAAACCAAAGAACCGACCCCCGCTTACTTACTTTTTGCTCCTGTGTACTATCAAGATAATGAAACTGATCCTGTTAAAGGCTATGCAACGGGTGTATTTTTAGTAGACAACATTATTAATCAGGCTATTTCAAAAGCGCAATCAGATATGTTCGCTATTAATATTTATGAGGATATTAATAACCCACCATTTTATAGTAACTCCAAAGGCTTTAGCCACGCTTCAGGAAGTCGAATAATGACCTTTAATGTTGATTTTAGCGGTCAGCGGTGGATTGTTAAACTTGCGCTTAAAGAAGGGTTTTTAGCCCAGCACAACAACCAACTTACATTACTACTACTTATTTTACAGGTCGCTGTGTGCTCACTTATTTTACTTATTTTATTATTATTTAATCAGCAGCAAGTAGAGCTTACTCGCCAAGTAGCAGAGCGCACTCATTCATTGGCGCAAGCTAAAAAGCAATCTGATCTTGCCAATCAAGCTAAAAGCCAATTTTTGGCTAATATGAGTCACGAAATACGCACACCTCTTAATGCTGTTATTGGGTTTTCGTCGTTAGCACGCGAAGTCGACGACACTAAAACATTGGTAGGCTACTTAGACAAAATAAACTCCTCATCTAAAAGCTTATTAAATTTAATTAACGACATTCTCGACATATCAAAAATAGAGTCGCAAAAGCTCGCGATGGAATCGATATCATTCGACTTTCATGCATTAGTTTCTCGTATAAATAATATGTTTGAACAAAACGCCTTTAACAAAGGAATAAACTGGCAAGTAGAGTGCAAGCTACCAGTAAACACGTGGTACATTGGCGACCCAATGCGTATAGAGCAAATACTCCTTAACTTGTGCAGTAATGCGGTTAAATTTACAAATGAAGGAAGCGTTGCATTAAATATTGCAGGTGAATTTACTGCGGCTAATAAAGTACAAATTACCATTGATGTAATAGATACGGGAATTGGCATAAAACCAAGCCAACATAAAAAACTATTTAATGCATTTACTCAAGCTGATAGCTCCACATCAAGGCAATTTGGTGGTACAGGGCTTGGTTTAACAATAGCAAAAGAGCTGAGCCAACTAATGGGGGCTAATTTAGCTCTACAAAGTGAGCTTGGGAAAGGCTCAACCTTTACACTTGCTATCACTCTTCCTACTACAGAGCCTGAAGAGTCACCTGAAATTGCATATGCAGATACAAATATTGCATCACTAGACATTCTCGTTGCCGAAGACAACCCTGTTAACCAAATGGTGATTAAAGCAATGCTGGGCTCTTTAGGCATAGTGCCAAAAATTGTAGATAATGGTGAGCTTGCTGTTAATGCAGTAAAACTACAAAATTTTGATTTAGTACTTATGGATTGCCAAATGCCGGTTATGGATGGCTATAGAGCCACAGCGCTAATTAGGCAATTTAAAACAGAACAAGAGCTGCCAATTATTGCTTTAACTGCCGACGTGATGCCTGAGGACAAAGCGCATGCTCGTGCTGTTGGATTTAATCAACATCTTGCAAAACCACTCGAACTCATTAAGCTAACCGAGTGCCTTGTCCAATATGCAGAAGTAAATGAACAATAACGGGTTAGTTTTAAAAGTTTGTATAGGTTTTGTTTTAAGTATTTTATCTCACCTTGCTGCAGCTCAAGACTGCATTACTCAAAGCAGCAGCTTTAGCTTTATACTAAAAGCTAAGCAGCAAGGGTTGTTTAGGTTTGAAAACGAGCACACCCACCAGCCATTTAATTATCAAGCCCTTTTGCCATTTCAGCGCTATTTAGATTATGCGTATGATCATATTAATAAAGCAAACCCGCGTGCAAACGTGCCATGCCCTGTAATAACAGATACCTACAAACAACTTGTTAAGCAAGGTGTACGAACCATAAATCCTAATATTGCCGATATTATTGCCCCCTTTGAACTTAAGCACCCAACAAGTAACAAGGTTGCCTTGTTAATACACGGACTAACAGACTCCCCTTTTACTTATCACGATTTAGCACGCATTTACTACGAGCAAGGTTATAGCGTTCGCACGCTTTTATTACCCGGCCATGGAAGCGCTGCGAGTGCATTACAAAACGTAGACGTAAAGCAATGGCAAAAAACAGTAAATTATGGAGTAAACCGCGCTTTAACCGATTTTGATGAAGTCATATTAGGTGGTTATTCTACAGGGGCAGCACTCGTTATTGATTACCTAACAAAGCAAACGCCATCACCTAAAATTAAAGCACTTATGTTGTATTCACCTGGTACTGAGCCACATAATAAAAATGGCTGGCTTGCTAAATGGATAGACGCTATTCCATTTGTAGATTGGATAGATAAAGACGCTGATATTGATTTTGCTAAGTATGAGTCATTCCCTTTTCATGCTGCTGTAGCCTCATACGATGCCATGCAATTGGTAAGTATTGATCAATTAAGTAAACGCTCCGCACTTAAACTACCTATTTTTAGTGTACTTAGTGATATTGATACCACAATTGATACGCGCGCTTCGCTTAAATTATTAAGTGCCCTGCATAAGGGTAACTCGCCTAAATATAAAATACTCGATACCTTAGTATTTTATGGCAATACTGATACTTTGCCTGCAGGCTTTGCTGCTAATTACAAAGTAATAAACCCAAAGTGCACGACAAAACGATGTAAAAGTATTCATGGTATATCGCATATTGCGATTGTTAACTCGCCACAAAACCCACACTACGGCGAAAATGCTGCCTATCGTAATTGTGGTAGTTTTATTAACGACGATGCTCAGTATAAAACCTGTAAAACAACACTACACCCACAATTAGGTGAACGTACAAAAGAAAATTTAAAAAACTATCCTGCATTACAGCGGCTCACTTTTAATCCTCATTTTAACGAGCTGGAAAAACAAATTTCAATATTTATTAAAAACCTAGAACACACAAAAGGTAAGTAGTTATGAGTGCTCTTTCGCACCAATGGTTTACAAGCATAAATCAAATAGATGCCAATGAATGGCAACGCTTATTTGGCAGCGAGCCCTTTACATGCCACGCATTTTTATATGCTTTGGAGCAAAGCCAATGCGTAAATGAGCAAACAGGCTGGCAGCCTAAGCACCTAGCGGTGTATGAAAATAATAAACTCATTGCATTAGCGCCTGGGTATTTAAAAAGCCATTCATACGGAGAGTACGTATTTGATTGGGCATGGGCAGAAGCATACGAGCAACACGGGTTAGAATATTACCCTAAGTGGCTATGTGGTGTGCCTTTTAGCCCTATTGAAGGTAAGCGAATTGCCATAGAGCACAATGATCACGACTTGGTATATCACTACATAAAAGAGCTGCTAAACACACACAGCATTGATCAAAGTTGGTCTGGCTGGCATATAAATTTTTGTGAACAAGCACAGGCAAATTCACTTTGTACAGAGCGAGTAATGCAAAGAGTGGGTGTGCAGTTTCAGTGGTTTAACAAAGGCTTTAATACCTTTGATGACTTTTTACAGACCTTAACTGCGCGAAAACGTAAAACACTTAAAAAAGAGCGCGCTAAAATAGTCCAGCAAAATATAACCATTGAATGGCTACATGGCGTGCAAATAACCCCCGAAATCATGCAGCTTTTTTGCGAATTTTATCAGCGTACTTATTTAAAACGTTCTGGGCATTTAGGGTATTTAAATATGGAATTTTTTATACTGTTACATGCGCTAATGAGCGAACAACTCGTTATTATGCTCGCAAAAAAAGACGATAAAGTAATTGCAGCAACACTTAGTTTAATTGGCGAAAACACGCTTTATGGGCGCTATTGGGGTGCAAACGAAGAAGTTGATTCACTGCATTTTGAACTGTGCTATTACCAAGGTATTGAGTTTGCTATTAAGCATAACCTGAGCTGCTTTCATTCTGGGGCGCAAGGTGAGCATAAAATAGCGCGCGGGTTTGAGCCCGTACTTACCTACTCTGCTCACCACATTGTTGATGGCGACTTTAGTAATGCTATTAGTGATTACCTTAAAAGAGAACGCCAACACATTCATATCTATAAAGATCAGTGTGCTGAGTTACTGCCGTTTAAAAATGAGTAACTGATTATTTGCTGGCATGGCTGTATCGCTAATAAGCGAAAGTCCAGCCTGTTTTGCCAAGCCCTCAACTGCTTCAAAATCCCTTATCCCGCTTAACGGGTCGCGATCTATTAAAAACGTATTGAAGTCATCATTACTTGGGCTGGTAAATTTACCTTGGTATTTGAACGGCCCATAAATACATAACATACCTTCGTTATTTAAATGGCGCTTAACTCCGTCAAAAAAACGCTCTACCAACTGCCAACTAATTATATGAAACGTATTTGCCGTGAATATTGCATCTACTTTATCAATCGGCCAATCGTGGTTTAAATCAAGCGTAAGTGGTGCGTGTAAATTATTGAGGCTTACCTGGGCGTGCCATAAGCTGATCCCCTCATGGTTTATAGCGCGATCGCTTGTATACCATTGTAAGTGAGGTAATTGTTCGGCAAAAAACACGCTATGCTGCCCCGTACCAGAACCAATCTCAAGCACACTGCGACTTGATTTAAATGCTTTTTGTAACTGCGCCAAAATAGGAGCTTTGTTGTTTTCACACGCTTGTGAAAATGGCTTTGTCATAGGTTTGCACCAAAGTTGTAGGCTAATGCACAACAGTAAAGCAAATTTTGATTACTTTGTACTTAGTAAAACCCTAAAAAATAAAATTTTTATACTTATCAATAAATTAAAAGTTAGCTGTTTTATTGGTATATATTATGCTTTTTTAATAGTGAGCGTTAAAAAGGCTCAACTTTTATTACATAGAGAGGATTAATATTATGCATTTACCCCCATACACTGCTGTAGACGCTGTTGTCTCAGTAACAGAAAAAAACATAGAAAAGCCTAGTAGCGCCTGTGATAGTAGAGCCACTGTAATCGATTTACTTTCTCACTGTAACCAAAATCAACAGGCGCTAAAAAAACATGAAACAGACCAAATATTCATTCTTGGCTACAATTGATACTAAACTTAAACCCGTAAATAATTTTTACAATAACTGTTTACACTGAAACCGATTAAATGTAATGATAACTATTATCGTTAACTTAAGTCGGTTTTTTTATGTCTTCAGATCACGCTCTGCGTAATTATCATCATGAACTAACATGTCATTGCTTACGTCCGGGCCTTCATGCCCCTATGCTCGTGGCAAACTACATCGAAACCGCTCTAAGCTTAGCTAAAAGTTTTGAAAAACAACGCAATCCTCTACTTCAAGAGCTTTATTTAAAACGCACACTATATGAAATTATCAACAAAATGTGCGACCCTCTAATACACAATGCCATTCGCAAACAGTGCCTTGAGCAGTTATATAAACCATTACTGGCATTAAAACGTTATTACAAAACGCATAACAACACAGCCAAGTTTTTATTACTTGAACGTGAAGCGCGCGTTCTTAGTCACGAATTCAACCCTTTTTAAGGAGTAAAATATGAGTAACTTTAGAACAGAATCAGACAGTATGGGCGAGTTACAAGTACCTGCTGATGCTTTATATCAAGCGCAAACCCAACGCGCAGTAAATAACTTTGCAATTAGCGGCCTAACAATGCCCAAGCAATTTATTACGGCGCTTGCTTACATTAAGCAAGCCGCTGCACAGAGTAATTTTGAGCTAAATCATTTAAGTAAAAGTAAAGCGACGGCCATAGAGCAAGCCTGCCAACAAATTATTGATGGCGAGCATTATGAGCACTTCCCTGTCGATATTTTCCAAACCGGCTCAGGTACAAGCTCTAACATGAATGCCAATGAAGTCATCGCAACGCTTGCAACTCGCATTGGTAATGAGTCAATTCATCCTAATGATGACGTAAATATGGGGCAAAGCTCTAACGATGTAGTCCCTACAGCCATTGCCCTTAGTAGTGCCATTAACGTAGTTTATGAATTACTACCATCACTTGAAAAACTATCGCAAAGCTTAGAGCAAAAAAAGGCAGAAGTTGGCGCAATAGTTAAAACAGGCCGTACACATTTAATGGATGCGATGCCCGTTACGTTTGAGCAAACACTCAGTGCATGGCAATCACAAGTAAACAACGCAGCCTCAGGCATTCGCCATAGCTTAGAGCGAGTATGTGAGCTTGCTCAAGGTGGTACAGCTGTTGGTACCGGTATTAATGCAGATGGCGAGTTTGCATCAAAGTTTGCTAAAAACTTAAGCGCAAATGTGGGTATAAGCTTTAAACCAAGCAGTAACTTTTTTTACAATATTGGTTCGCAAGATGCCATTGTAGCGCTCTCAGGGCAGTTAAAAGTCCTCGCGGTAGCACAAATGAAAATAGCAAACGACTTACGTTGGATGAACTCAGGTCCACTTGCTGGTCTTGGCGAAATAGAGCTTGAAGCACTACAACCAGGCTCGTCTATTATGCCGGGTAAAGTAAATCCGGTGATCCCAGAAGCGGCAGCCATGGTAAGTGCTCAAGTAATAGGAAACGATGCAACTATTACCGTTGCAGGCCAAGCCGGTAATTTTGAGCTGAATGTGATGTTACCTGTTATTGCGCATAATATTTTACAAAGTATTGAGCTACTTGCTAATAGCGCACAAGCCCTTGCAGATAAAGCTATTGCGAGCTTTAAAGTTAACCAACCCAATATAGACAAAGCATTGGCTAAAAACCCAATTTTAGTTACAGCGCTTAATCCGGTGATCGGTTACGAAAAAGCCGCAAAAATAGCTAAGCAAGCCTACAAAGAAGCCCGACCTATTATCGATGTAGCCGAGCAAGAAACTGACTTACCACGCGAAGAGCTCGAAAAACTACTAAACCCTACTAAGCTCACACAAGGTGGCTTGTAGTTTTTTAAAAAATCTAAATACGGCTTTAATTACTTGATTATATAGTTTTTATTGCCGTAAAAAATGCACCGTGTATGATAGTGATGAATATTTCATCACTATTAAGGTTTGTTATGCGTACCCCATTGTTAGCCATACTTTTACCGCTTTGTTTAACTGCTTGCCTAGAAACAACATCAGCCGATACTGAGCAAACTACTCAAAATAAATTAAAAGAAGTACCGCAAACAACGCTTGTTGAAAATAAAAAAGAACACTCAAAATCAGCAGCACAAAAACTTTCAAATACCGAGTTAAAAAAAGTATCTGTTGAGGATATAAAAACAGCTAAAACCGAGTTAAATTCGCTTATTGCTGATAATCAATGCGACACCAGTGAGCAGTGTAGGGTTACTCCTGTTGGCAGTCGTGCATGTGGCGGCCCTAGTAGCTTTGCTGTTTACTCAACTAAAACCGCTAATGAAGCTGACGTTTTAGCACAAAGTAAAAAAATCACGTCTCTTGAAAGCCACTACAATGCTCAAAATGAAATGATGAGCATTTGTCAGCATTTAACAACACCAAGCACGCAGTGTGTTGAAAATAAATGTGTTAAACTTGAAGGCTCAGCGGTAAGTGCATTTTAAGGATAACGTTATGAGTTGTTTACCATCGGCAGTTAAACTATCAATTATAAGCATTGCTAGCAGCTTTTTATTACTAAGTGGCTGTGCCAGCACGGCAACGTCAAGTAATGAACAAAGCAAAACTTTGTCTGACTTAAACTACGATCTGAATAACATGGTGAGCAATAATAGTTGCACCGCGAGCTTTCAATGCAAAGTCCTTGAAGTTGGCGCCCGCGCATGCGGTGGACCGAGTAAATACGCGGTTTATTCAACGCTAAACACCTCTCAAGAAGAAGCGGAACAGCTTGCTCAACAAATAACAAAACAAGAAGAGATACAAAATAAAGCGCAAGGCTTAACCGATTGCTCTCCTGTACTTGAAGTGCAATCGTTATGTATTAATAAGCAATGCCAGTCGTTTGATATTAAATAGCTTAAACGTCAATTTCAGCGTTAACCTATAAAAGGTATTAACGCTGAAATTATTAACACCATCACCACACACACTCCCGCTTTAATGATGTATTTCATTGGCATTTGCTTAAGCACCCAATACGCATAAATAAATCGCACAAAGTAACTTGCAGCTGTGCCAAATAAAGCAAAAATAATTAAGTAAGCAATTAAAATAATATTCATATAAAACTAAATTAACTACTTAGTGTTTTTAGTATGAGCAATTAATAACTCTGCTACTTGTTGCTTTACGGCTCGCTTATCATCGCTTTGTACATCAAACCGCGTTGCAAGTTGCGCTATTTCGTCGTCATTTAAATTAAACGATAAACGCTGGCGTGTTTTTTTAGATTTTACGTCCAAACCTAAAATTTTACGGATCATGTCTGATGGCGTGAGCTCTTGATCGATGGCTTGTTTTTTTATCGACTTTTGTACTTCGCTACTTAAATCAAATGCCATTTGTGTGGCACGCACGGCTTGCTCTTGGCGTAACCACTTATCTTTAGCATCACTCACTTAGCATCTCCTGGAAATAAGTCGACGATATCGGTGATTGGGCGCGTAAGCGTTAGTGAAACTTCTGTTTCGCCACCATCCCATATTTCGATATTTAAACCATGCCCTTCGTCAGGCGATGCTAAACAAATCATTTCACATGGTTCACCACCTTCTTGCTCATAGCGCGGTAGTGACTGGCCACGAAAGTCTTTATTATGAAAGTAGCACACGTATGGCGATTCACTTTGTTGATAGCTTTTAGCTAAAAACTGCATAAAACGCTCGGGTGTGTTTTGCACCTGGATATTAGTTAATGATTCTTCATCAAAAATACGCGCAAAGTCGTCTAATCCAAATATTTGCTCTACTTCATCACGCTGAATTTTTATTGAAAAGTTAGCAAACTGCTCACCATCATCTTGCTCAATTTGTAAAAATACAACCTGTCCGCTGTTGGTCTCAAGCACAAACTCAGTTTCACTACTGTGCTGATATTGGTATGTTTGAATATCAATAACGCGTAACGTTTCACCTTTTAACCACGACGGATATGCAAATGAGTCGATAACACTAAACATATCGCCTTTTTTAAGCTCGCTTGCATGATTAAGCTGACGTTCTGGCTCTTTTTTAGATTTGAAAAAATTAAACATAATGAGGCATCCCTAAGCAAAAAAGGTAACTAAGCTAAGCTTAATTACCTTTTGTAAATAATGTACTAACTATTAGCCGTTTTGCTTGGCTTTAATGCGCGCTAAAATATCAGCACTTTTTGGGCTTGTATCGCCAATACCGGCTTCAGCCATTTTTGCTTTTAAATCGTCGCCATTTACGTCCGACTCAAGTTGCTTTGCAGCACCAAGCTGGTCGCTACGATCCTGTTGGCGTTGCTTAATACGCTCAAGAGACTGACGAGCCGATGTCATAGACGAGCTATTAGTATTAAGCGTGCTGTTAACAGCCATAGTAGCTTGTTGTACGCTTTCTGTGGTTTTAACCATAGTAAGCTGACGTTGGTTTTCTTTAATCGACTTTTCAGCGTCTTTAACTTGTTGTTTAAGCGCCACAATATGATTGCTAAAACCAGATAATACTTGCTCGTTTTCAGCTTTTTCAGCTTCAAAGTCACCAATTTTTTCGGCAATTTCTAATGCTAGGGCTTCATTACCTTTTTCAAGTGCTTGGCCTGCATACGCTTCGTGCTCAGCGATTGATGCATCAACAGCGCTAATTTTACGCTTAGTTTGCATTTCTTTAGCCATTACTTCTGTAAGGCTTTTTTTAGCACGGTGAAGTGCATTTTGTGCATCTGCAATTTCTTGTTCAAAAATGCGAATACCGTTTGCATCTACAATTGCTTCGCCTGCTTCACGAGCGCCGCCACGTACTGCTGTAAATAATTTTTTTAAAATACTCATAATCTTAACTCCACTAACTAGTTACTAATCGTTTAAATACAAGGTCACGGCTTCTAGTGCGTCAATAGCGTTGTCAGCTAATGTCACTAGTTCGTGGGTAACGTCATCTAACGATGAATTTACCGACAGTGCACCAAAAATCGCGTATTTGTTATCGATTTTAGCAAATGCACTCAGTGGAATTGGCACGTTTAAACGTAATAGTGTTTCGTTTAACTCGTTGCGTAATTCACTTTTTACTTCCTCTTCGCCAAACAAGTAGCTAATACATAACAACTGCTCTTGAGTTTGCGTAACAAAAATTGGAAGCTCATCGTTTCCGTCAACAATGACTTGTAAAACATCTTGCTCACCTGGGTTGGCAATCAAGAAAGACTCAAAGTTAGCGCCTTCAGTTTCAAAAGAAGCTAATTTTATTGAAAGTTCATTTAATTCCATGTCTCTGCCTTTTTTGTCGTTTGACATATTATGTCTGAGTTAAGATTCGCACGACCGACATATTATGTCAACCATGTTTTATTAATTTTTATACAATTCGCTTTCTATTTGCCAAGCTGTACGGTAATAATCGTATAACTGACCAGAGCCTAACCTATTGACCTCAATACTTTTAACTTGTTCAAAATATTGGTTAGGAAACACAAAACTTGCCAGTAAATATTCTTTACTCACCCACCTAGATGGCACAGGCATTTCGCTTATGTTTTTAATTCGTCCACTTGCGGGTTGACCCATTTTAGTGGCAATAGTCCAGCCCCATTGCCCAAACGAAGGAATATTTTGCTGATATTGCTCAACATAACTAAACCCTGCTGCTTTAACCGTTTTGGCTATGCTTAAAAACGCTTTTTTAGCATGATAAGGCGAGGTTGATTGAACTGCCATTGCACCATCAGGTGCCAATAGTTGACGTACATGGTTATAAAAATAGTCACTGTACATTTTGTTAAGATCGGGATGATTAGGATCGGGTAAATCAATTAAAATAGTGTCAAATTGCTTACTTTGATCGAGTAATTTTTCAACCTCTAAAAATGCATCACCCACAATTATATGTGCACGCGAGTCTTGCATAGATTTATTATTTAACTTTAATAGACGTTTATTAATAGGCTCTGGGGGCGTAAAATCACCGTCTTTATGCCCAAATAAATTAAGCAGCTGAGCATCTAAATCAATCAGCGTTACTTCGCTCACAGGCCATTTTAAAACATCTCTAAGGGCAAGCCCGTCGCCACCACCAATAATTAATACGCGGTCGTGCCTGTTTGAGGCAAGCATTGCCGGATAAACCAGCATCGAGTGATATATTTGCTCATCAATACTTGAGAACTGCAAGCGCCCATTTAAATATAAATCAGTAATAGGCTCTGGCTGATTTTTACTTAAGCGTTCGGTTAACACTACATGCTGGTACTTAGTGGCTTGAGAGTAAATAACTTTATCTTTATATAACACGTTACTTAAGCTATTCATCCAACTACTACCCAGCACTAAAATAAACCCAAATAATGCCAGCAATACTATATGACAAACTAAAAGTGCTTTAGCAAAGCGCACATGCGTATGGTAGCGCCATAAAAAGGCAAGCCCTGCGATTATATTAAAAAGTGCTGTCCACGCTGCAGCTTGCATTATAGGCATTGAGAGCATAATGCTTACCCAAATAGCCGCGCCAATACCTGCGCCAATATAATCGGCACCGTAAATTGTTCCTGCGTTGTTTTCTAAAAACCGCCCGTACACATGTTGGCGAATACGCGCTATTAATGGTATTTCCATACCAATAAATAAACCCAGTATTAAACCAAATACATAAGGAAGGAATCGTGACCACTCTTGCAACTTTTGAAATACATAGCCGTTAAGTACAACATCGGGAGGTAAATTAAAAATACTAGAAAATAAATGAGGGAGCGAATAACTTACAGCAATCACACCAGCAATAGCTAAAATGCAGCCCATGCCAACTAATGCAATTATACTTTCTAGCCAAGCAAAAGCGGTAAATGCATCTTTAAACCAACGAGCTAAAAAAGCACCTAAGCCCATAGCCACTATCATCGTGCCAATCATGGCGTAAATTGCGCTTTCTACAGAGCCAAGTACACGCCCTGCGTAATGCGAAAGTAAGTATTCATAAATAAGGCCACACCCTGCGAGTATGGCCATAACCGTAATAAGTAATATATCGTGCCCAAGTAAACGTGCTTTACTTGGGCTAGTGTTAGTTAATGACACTGATTATGCGCCTAATAAAGTTGCCATAGTAATACCAACAGCAAACGATACCGCTGCAGAAATAGTAGCTACGCCTACATTTTTTTGGCGATTTACTTCATCTGAAATATCACAGCCAGATAAAATAATTTTTATTGTCACTAAGTGCAAAATAATAAATGCAATTAAGCAAACAACTGCGCTAACAGCCCAGTAAAGCAAGCTTGCATTTATGTTATCGGCTGCATAAGGTGCAATACCTGTTGCTGCAGTAATTGCCAATGCACTACCAATTAAAAAACCAGCATAGCGAATACCTACAGCTAAGTTTCCATCAATAATTGCTTGTTGTAAGCAGTCACCGCTTTTATTAGTGCGTTTAAATAGTTGCACGCGATATTGGCTTACTAGTAATAATACAAAGCTGCCAATAATAAATGCTGCCACTACAATTGGCAGACCGTGCCAGCCCTCTGTTGCTACCCACAAAAGTGCAGAGCGAATAACAATAGCAACACTCACTACGTGACCAAAATCAATTACAGAGGCAGTTACATTACCTTTAACAATTTCATCGTGTAGGCTTACTTTACGTAGCGCTACCTTATCTTGAAAAAAGTGGCCTAACTTAATTAATACAATCGCTAGCACACCATAACCTAGCATTTGCAGTGCTTCTTGCTGAAGCGACGCTGCAAAAGCTCCACTGCTCACGCCCGTTAATACAATTGCAAGAGCAACTAAACCTGCGGCAAAGCTAATACCAAAAGCAAAGTTATCGCGCTCTGTTATCTCGTCATTCGCATGTAAATTTGAAACCCAACCTTTAATGTATTTTAGGCTTACAAAGAGCAACACAATAATTGCAAAATCAATCGCAAGTGCTTGTAGCGACCACATAGTTATTCCATTAAATTCGTACATATTTCTAACTCCAACTTATTCTTTACTTACCACGGCTCACGCCACGAGAGGTTCTGCTACCGCTATCACGTACCGATCCTGAGCTATTGCTATTGCTATAACTGCTCGAACGCGAGTAACTACTGCGGCTTTTAGGTGGCGTATAACTACTACGGCTTAAACCCGTTGCACCTGTTTTTTTGCTCGCATATGGGCTTGTAAACTGCTTACCTTGGCGTTGGTACGATTGGCGTGTACGTGTTTCAAGCGCGCTTTGTGTTTTAATTTGTTTAGGGCTTGAGTAACGAGCACGGCCATAGTCATTGTAATAACTATACTTGCGACGCTTACTCCAGCTACCATATTCAACACGATCGAACACATCACCTAAAATACGGTACATACCGTACCACTGCCAAAAGCTAATCCCGTTACTATTAGTTTGCCAGTTTCCATAATTAGGGTTACCCACCATTTGGTTACCAACCCCCTCTCCTTCAGCTTGCTGGCTAATTGCACCAATACGAGCAAGGCTACCTTTTGACATATCAGCAAGCATATTAATAGGATCGGTCAACGCATCTGAAAACAGCGTAGGCTTTACAGCTTCACGCAGTAAATCAATACTGTGGAGCGTATCTTCGTAGGGTGGAATTAAGTAAGTCCCTTTAATGTCTTTAAGTCGCTGTGTTAAACCACTATAAAGAGCACCTTGTCTTGTGGCATCAAGGGTAATTACATCAACAACCTTACTTAGTTCTGGTTGCTGCTGTTTTAGAAGTTGGCCGTACTCTTTTAAAAGTACAGCATTACGTATGCTCCCATTATCAAGCGCGGTACCAAGCTGTGATAGCTCAACGTCTGCCTTTTTAATAGACTCTTGAATTGTTTGTTGCAACTGCTCTTCTTTAGATTGACAACCCATAAGCACTGCGAACAAACAAAACAGGCTCATAAGTTTCCAAGCTTTTATATTCGACATTCATGTCACCTGATTTACAAAATTAACGCAGGTAGTTTTACACAGGTCACTTATTAAACCAAGAATGAAATTGCAACAAAGTAAGTCTGCCCAAAATAAAATAAGCAGCTATATTTACTATATGAATTTAAAAGCATTCTTAATGACTCTTTTGCTAGTAAATATCACGAAAGCAGTTTTAAGCCTTCAACGAAAATAAAACAAAAATAACAAGCCATAGATCTTTAAGGTGTAAGGCGCAACAGCGGGAAGGGATTTGACTAGATGTTTCATAGCATTCGTAACAAATTTATTATAATAACGACTTTATTAATAATACTAAGCTCAAACTTAGTTTTTTTTCTCGCTATAAATGAACATGAAGACTTATATCGACAATCTGTTGAAGAAAACCTTGATGCAATGTCGTCAAACATTTCTGATAACCTGTTACGTGTTATGTCTCAAGAAATAGATTTGTTTTCTATTACCACAGAGCTTTTAGGGCTCGATAGATACGAGCATATAAAATTTGTGAACGTATTCGATGCTAACTGGCAACTTATACAATCTTACGTGCACCCTAATTATTTAAAGCTAGATCATTTTACTCCTGAATTAACCGGTATAAAACCACAAGGTTTACCGCACACCGTCAATGCAACCAATCAAGGTTTAGTGGTAGTAAAAACAATTGGCGAAGAGCAGTTTCCTATGGGCTACTTACTGATAGTTCAAGATTATCAAAAACCATTAGATGAGAGTAAAGCGAGTCTATTTTACAGCGCAGCTCCCTTTGTTATTTTAATTATAGCTTTAACAATTATTATCTCTTATTGGATATACCAGCATCTACTAAGCCCACTTTTAAAGCTTTCTAAATTTACGCAAAAAGTTGAAAAAACGACAAATTACCAGCTGCAATATAAAATATCGAGTAATGATGAAGTGTCTCAGCTCGGTAAAGATATTAATAATTTACTGCAAACTATTAACTCACAAATCAAAACGAATCAAAAAAAGACAGCTCAGTTATTAGATCAAAAACACTCAATGGAACATTTAGCTAACTACGACATATTAACTGGCTTACCCAATCGTATGTATTTTATGAATTTGCTCAAAAAAGAATTAATACGTAGCAAAAGTAACAACCAAGATATGGCCATTATGTTTTTCGACGTAGACAGCTTTAAAGGTGTTAACGACACGCTAGGCCATGAAACCGGAGATCTACTTTTAAAAGCTGTCGCAACAACTATAAAGAGAAATTTACGCCAAAATGATGTTATTGCTCGGTTAGGCGGTGATGAGTTTTTGATAATGCTACCTAACTTAAATGATCAATCTAAAGCAATTCATATAGCACAGCAAATAGTTAACTCGATGCAAGAGCCATTAACTATAAACCAATGGGATGTGCCAACAGGTGTAAGCATTGGCATTGCAAGCGCAAAAGAAGCAGCATTTAATATAGATACTTTTATAGGTAATGCCGATATTGCAATGTATGCCTCCAAAGAAAAAGGCAAAGGGTCATACACCGTTTTTAATAACAAAATGTTAGAAAGCAATAAACGGAAATCTCAAATCGCAAACCTAATCAGCCAAGCTATTACTCAGAACGAATTTGAGATTGTTTACCAATTAAAAATGTCAGCCAGCGGGGAAGCCACTGGGTTAGAAGCACTGATCAGGTGGCAAAACCAAGAGCTAGGATTTATTTCGCCAGGTGAGTTTATTCCTATTGCAGAGCAAGTAGGTAAAATAAAAGCAATAACTCAATGGGTTATAAAAAGAGTATTTAAAGATTTATCTATACTCAAAAAAAGCATACGCAGTGATGTACTCGTGTCTTTGAATTTATCGAGTCATGATCTTAAAGATAATAACTTTATAAACGCTGTAAAAAGTAAATTGGTTAAGTACAACGTAGATATTTCTAATATTCAATTTGAAATTACAGAGTCGAGCTACCTAGATAATTTTGAAAATTCAAATGAGTTCTTTAATCAAATAAAAGAAATGGGTGGCTCAATAGCTCTTGATGATTTTGGCACAGGCTATTCATCATTAAGTTATCTAACAAAAATAGATATCGACACTATTAAAATCGACCGTATGTTCGTAAACCAATTTGATAGTTCTGAAAAAGATACAGCCGTGCTTAAAGCTATTCTTGATTTAAGTAAGCGCTTAGGCTTAAAAATTTGCAGTGAAGGCATAGAAACGGCTTCTCAAGCTAACTACTTAATTGCACATGGTAGTGATGAAATGCAGGGATATTACTTTGCTAAACCGGTTGATATATCAAAACTACCAGGCGCTATTAAACACGCAAAAGCCCTATTTAAAGAGCTAAGTGTAAATCACCAGATATCTGATAAAGTAAATTGAGAAAGTTTGTTCTATATTAGACATTTTTAACGCAACTAACGTTAGATTTAATCCCTAAAATTGATTAAGTATTACTTTACGGTGAAAGTGCTACAACGGTTAATTCGTCAGGTATTTTTATTCCGGACGGTAGATACGCCACCGCATTTTCTACTGCCATTAGATACTCAATAACCTCTTTTGTAGTGCTAAATTCAACAGGTGGTTTGCTACGGCCTGTAAACTTCATTTGAGCCCAATAAGCTTGTATTCTAGATTCGGTAAGCCCTACCATTTTAGTGTTAAAATCGATACGCAGAGGATTACCGGCAGGTAAATTTATAGCTTTAAATTGACGGCTCATAGCTCCTCCCATATAGATATGGCGAATCTGTTGCTTACTAAAGGTTAAGGCTTTATCTGTAGTATTAACTACAATAATGACTTTAGTGTTATCGATATTATCAGCATAGGCTTTAGTGCAAACAAACAGGATTGAGCAACTAGCTATTAGAAAAAACATTAATTTTTTCAAGTTATAAGAATATTTTATATGCACCATTAAAATACCCAATCTAAGCCAATAAGGTAAAGATTCGTTTTTCTATCGAAGCTAGTATCTTCAGGGATCACAAAAAAAGAATTATCCACCTCATTTCCTTCCAAAGCAGAAATTTCAGCCTTCAGTGCAAGGTTAGGTAATACATCCCATCGTATCCCTACAGTCCATGTTTTTAGTGAGTCGGGGGCTGATTCACTAAAAACACTATTATAAGCAAACGCTAATTGATCCAGATCGCCGCTAACTCCTACAGGAATTTCATTTTGATTAGAGTTAATCTCAACATCACTATCTGCAAACGTTAAGTGATAAGTGAAAGGAGCATTATTGTAACCAACCGTTAAATAATAGCTTTGTATTGTTGGAATTATATCTAACTCGGTTTTAATTCTTACCCACTCTCCTCTAAAAAAGTAATCTAAATTATCGTAAATAACACCAAATTGATCTGCATGAGCACCGCCTTCAGTAGATAATGAATCAGCACTTTTATTAAAATCAAAATCAGCTAACACATCTTGAAGTTTGCTAATTGATTTAAGGTCTAATTTAATATGACCGTTATACCTAGAAGCTCTGAATTCTATATTTTTAATATTTATTTTTGCTATGGCACCAATTAAATTATCCACTTCAAAACCGGTTTTAAATGGTCCAATACCAATACTGCCAGACTCTTCACCATAATACCCTTCTAAACTGACATCCAAGTCTTCTGATCCAAATTTATAAATTGCATCAATACCATTAAATGTTTTAAATAAATACGTATCGTAAACTTGCTGTGGAGGGTTTATCCAGGGATATGCAAAACCAACATCGGAAAAGTCACTCATAGTAAAAAAAGGCGTGCGTAACTTACCTGCTTTAATTTGCAACTTATCTGTAGGTGTATAGGTTAAATACAACCATTCCAATCCAGACTCGCCAGAGACCGTCGTACTATCAGATCTTAATAGCCCTTGCGCCGTAGCTGACCACTTATCATTAAACTGATACTCAGCTTGCAAACCAATTAAACTAGATGGTGAAAAGCTAAGGCTGTTATCATAACCTCTGTACTCAACGTTTCTTTCATCTATATACCCACCAATAACTCGAGCGTAACCAGAAAAGTCGAGCTCTCCAGAGTTTGCTGGAAAGTGATACATCGCGATAGCAAAAGCGAAGACTTGCAATATTTTATTTCGTATCAACAAGTTAAAAAGCCCTATCAAAACATTAGATGAAATCAAAAGACAATTTCATACTATATTTAAGCAAAATAATTATTATGATTAATAACTATAGCCAATGATGGGAATCATGGATCTAAATCTGCATTCAAATATGGTTACTTTTTATAAAGCAGAGTTAATTATTTCGCTTTAATAAGGTGATGAATAACTGTGAAATATCTAAAAAATAAAACAGCTACGCTGTATAAACGAAAGGGGTGTATTAAAAAAGTATTACTGTACTTTTCACCACGTGAAATCTGGTTAGGGATAAAAGTGTAGTGGAGATAAGGATATGCAGAGGAGCCTACGAATGAGTTGGGCATCGGGTCTAGTATTTACTAAACCCCAGACAGCAAAAAACCCGTCACATTGCTGTAACGGGTTTCTCTTATTTGAAGTCGGTACGCTACGCAGTAGAATGTCGTAGTGCCCACAGCGGCGGAGAGCCACATAGCAAATGCTACACTATCGTTGTGTCGGGAGTCGTCACGCCCGCCTGTCCTACGTGATGGGGGTTGCTGTGAGTGTATATTAATTGCGCGTATTTTACTTTTCTGCAGACGTAAAAAAGCCCGACTATTTCTAGTCGGGCTTTCTACAATTTGAAGCCTGGTAATGTCCTACTTTCACATAGCAAATGCTACACTATCATCGGCGCTGTTTCGTTTCACTACTGAGTTCGGCATGGAGTCAGGTGGGTCCAAAACGCTATTGTCACCAAGCAAATTAGGTGCAAAGGATTAATGACAAGCACGTAGTGCTGCTTTTTCCTTTGCGCAAGGTGCCTCAACTTTAACGCTACGCGCTAAGAGT
>NZ_PNCW01000290.1:0-318 GCF_005886985.1 Pseudoalteromonas sp. S3178
CCTTGGTTAACTACTACAAAGTAGACCCAGTAGACTTCCAGAAGACATACGATGATGCAATGGAAGTAGCAAAAGTACTTAAGTCAATGATTGTTGACGTTACTGAACTACTTGATCAAGCGCGTAATGCTGGCGACCATATTCTATTTGAAGGTGCGCAAGGTACACTACTTGATATCGACCACGGTACTTATCCGTACGTAACCTCATCAAACACGACGGCTGGTGGTGTTGCGACAGGTGCAGGTTTTGGTCCGCTACACTTAGATTACGTTTTAGGTATTGTTAAAGCTTACACAACTCGTGTTGGTTCAGGTC
>NZ_PNCW01000291.1:0-381 GCF_005886985.1 Pseudoalteromonas sp. S3178
AGGCAGTTTGTATGTCGTCTCACCCGGTGAACACCATCTATTCGAACTCAAGTCTCTGATTTATGACAATGTAAAACTACACAAGGCACCAGAAACACCACAAGGGTTTGAATTGGTTGAACGGACTAAATTGCAACAAACACACAGAATGGAATTTGAGTGTGTTGAACACTTAATCATGATGACGCCATTTGCATGGAAATTTAAGCAACAACACATGGATAGATTACAAAAGATGGACCATATCGAAATCACGCTCTCGTTTTTGATAAACCAATATCAGCGCAAGTAACCCAACATCAGATCACCAATTATGAGCAAATCGCTGCCTACTTGCTTGGTAGGCAGGCAAACAGGAATTACAGATTTTCTTGCGTAAAC
>NZ_PNCW01000292.1:0-296 GCF_005886985.1 Pseudoalteromonas sp. S3178
GGATCGGGATACACATTACCCTTTACGTCGTATTCAAAGTTTTGCTTTACAGCGATGACTACGATGGGATCTTTTTCCTCATCCCAAGCCTCAACCGTGCTACTTTGCCACTCGGATTCATTCACTAGCATGGTTCAACTCCTGTTTCACTGATTGCCATTGAAGATAAGCCATCGGCATATAAAAAAGCGCAGTGCCAAGTGCATGCGAGGAGGTTTTGGAAAGCTTGCGCTGAATTGCAAGGCCAGCCAATCCCTGTTGTAACCAAGCCGCTGGCTCAGAGACTTTAAGCCCTG
>NZ_PNCW01000293.1:0-282 GCF_005886985.1 Pseudoalteromonas sp. S3178
CTTAATGACCTTGGGAACGGTCGTTTTGTCTGTATCATGCGCATTTATTGGTAGCTATAACCTTAGTGAGGCCTTTGCTAAAGCAAATAGCGTTGCTGACTTCATTGCATGTGTTTTAACAAGTCCAGTGTTATGACTTGTTGTTAGTGTTCCTGCATTAGCTGTTTCTTCGTATGTTATTCACCAAGTAAAATAGAGTTGGAGAAAGAAAAAAGCCTCTAGCAGGAACGTGAGTTTGTAGCTTATGCAGAAAATTAATTAGATGATTCAAATAAAATTTAC
>NZ_PNCW01000294.1:0-274 GCF_005886985.1 Pseudoalteromonas sp. S3178
TGATTCAATTGATTGCTTAATGGTCGCACATGGCACGTCACCAATTTGTGCACATTTAAGTATCAGTATAGGTATGGTGCATATTGCGACAGACTTTGGAGGCAATGAACAACAGGTGTTTAAGTTAGCTGATAGTGCGCTGTATCAAGCGCACCAGTATCAAGAGAGAGTAGTAGTGATAAACAAATAACAGGTATTTGTTTAGCACTACCAATAAACTGATGCTATAGATACTCAGAGACTGCGCTTTGACCAAACCCAATTAATTTACCAT
>NZ_PNCW01000295.1:0-250 GCF_005886985.1 Pseudoalteromonas sp. S3178
CTGTGCTTTTAACCATAAATGTTGATAGCCATTTTTATCACCCAGCGCAGCTAAGCTTTTGGTGTTACCAAGTAACTCAAAGCTGGTATCAATTAATTGGCCTTTGTAATGCAGTGGTAAATCAATTTTATGGGAGGAATCTGCAGTCACATTAAAAATATCAACTGAAAGCGTGCTTTCAAGCATAGGTAAATTAATTAACGCTAACGTGCGTTCAAGCTCAACACCTTTGTAAGCGGTGCTTATTTGC
>NZ_PNCW01000296.1:0-323 GCF_005886985.1 Pseudoalteromonas sp. S3178
CACCTGCAATAATGACCCCCATGACTAAGCCAACATCTTTAAGAAACCCTTTTTTAAAGGAGTAGTCACTTACTGCGCTTAAGCTAACAGTTGAGTACCACTCCAAATAAAAATCACGGTCTTGATAGTTATCTTCTATGTCGTCATCGATATAGTCAACAAAGAAAAAATTATCCCCGTAGTCATAGCCAGATGCATGTTGAAGCGAAAACACACTGGTTTTCGCTTCATCTAAAGTAAAGGGGTTGGTAAATTCTCCACGATTAACGTGAAGCTGGGTTGTACTCCAATTAGCAGCAAGCGACGACGAGGAGCAAGTAATT
>NZ_PNCW01000297.1:0-343 GCF_005886985.1 Pseudoalteromonas sp. S3178
CCAAAATACGATATGGAGATTCTCCATTTTACGAAACTTAAGCGGTATGTTGTATCGTAACTCACCGGTATTAATGGAAACTGCTTTTAAAGTTTCATTAGCATTGGTTTCTGATGTTTCGCTTGTAGCGATCGGGTTTTGCGCCATTGAAAGAGATTAATGAAATACAATATTAATTTTTTGTAATCAATTATCTGCTTAAAATCTTACGAAAACGCTGAACATCGGCTTGTGGGTGGATGGCAGTTCCCCCAACTAAATAGTTGGTTAATTGATCAGCAAAATAGGGGGCTAAGCTGCACCCTTTGGTACCCATTCCGTTGAGTATACCTACAGATGGCAT
>NZ_PNCW01000298.1:0-242 GCF_005886985.1 Pseudoalteromonas sp. S3178
ATCCTGGCACGCAACACCCGCTGACAGGGATGTCAGTGCCACCACCGGAAGATCACGTGAAAGCGACATGCGACAACCCCTACATCTGGACCAGACGCTCCAGCATCTGATCGGTGGTGGTCACGGCCTTGGAATTGATCTCGTAGGCACGCTGGTGCTGGATCATGCCCACCATCTCTTCCACCACGTTGACGTTGGAGGTCTCGACGAAGCCCTGATAGAGAGTGCCCGCACCATTGAAG
>NZ_PNCW01000299.1:0-258 GCF_005886985.1 Pseudoalteromonas sp. S3178
ACTTTAATTGAACCGTCAGGATTTTGGCTATACGTCGCCATGACATTCTGCATGCCCCTTTCAAATGAATGATCTAATCGCGCGATTTCATACCAGGTGCCTGTGTAACGCTCAACATTAAAGTCTTTAACTGGTTTGATGCCCTCAGGCAGCCCTGTGCATGCTGAAACTACAAGCACCAAAATCACCGTGAAAAATAACTGACGTACTTTCATATAAGTTCTCCATATTCCATCTTAATGTCATACGTAGTAACCA